>JANOAP010000393.1:0-14777 GCA_031411175.1 Rhodoferax sp.
CCGTTAAAAAACGGTTGACCAGCTCCGGTGGAAGCACTTCGCCACCGCAGCAGGCCACCCGCAGTTTGAGGTCGGGTCGATTTCCCGCAGCATCCAGAAACCGGCTCAGCGTAGAGGGTACGAACGCCATGATGGTCACACCATGCGCCACTGCAAAATCGGCTAGCGACTCAGGCAGCAAGCGGCCGGGGGGCGGCAGGGCCACGCTGGCACCGTGAATCAGCGGTAAACAAAGCTCAATCAGCGACGGGTCAAAGGTAATTTGCGTGGCCTGCGCAGACCGGTCTTGCCGCTCTACCGCGTAGGCACGGGACAACCAGGCCAGTCGGCGTGACAGCGTGGCGTGCTCAATCATCACGCCTTTGGGTCTGCCGGTGGAGCCTGATGTGAACAGCACATAGGCCAGGTCGCCGGGGGCAGGCTTGGCCGCCATACCGTCTGACCGGGGTTCGTCCTGCACAAGCGCCCAGTCTGTGATGATGATGTTTTTGTGCAAATGCCCCAGGCGTTCACTGCTGGCGTCCGCGAGCAACAAAGCGACGGCTTGGCTTTCAGCCAGTATGTCCGCCAAACGGGCGACGGGCGCATCCGGATCCAGGGGAAGAAAGGCCGCCCCGCTCTTGGCAATACCCAGGATGGCGATGACCATGTCGGCGGACCGTTCAATGGCCATGGCGACGATTTTGTCTCGAGGCTGACCCATGGGGTCCAGCGCCGCGATTCGCCGGGCGAGCTGGGCGGCTCTTTGATCCAGCGTTGCGTAGTCCATGCTGGCACCGTCCCAGACCAGGGCCACGGCTTTGGGATAGAGCGCCGCCTGACGCTCAAACAACACGACGAAGGGCTCGGTCGTTTGATTGAAGACGACGTTGCCATGCAGGCCAGCCACCAGCGCTTCATGCTCTTGTGGCGCGACGATAGGAAGCTGCTGAACCAATGCTTCGGGCTTTGCCGCAAGCAACTGCACGAGGTTCCAGATGCGGTCGCCCAAAAAATCAGCCTCTGCCCTGGTGAAGCAGGCTTCGCTGGCCTCCAGCACCAGTTCGACGTCTTCGTCAGCATGAAATTCACACACCGTGAGGCTCAAGGGGTAGCGCGCCGAGCCAGAAAAAAGCTGCCGGGAGTCGGTGAGTTGCGCGCCGCCAAAAGACACCTGGTAATCCTGCCGCTCGAAGGACAGCAGCAGGTCAAACAAGCCATCGCGCCCGCTACGGATGACTTCAAGTTTGCGGCCGAGTTCGCTTAACGGGTAGCGCGGATGCCGCAGCGCGCCGCGCATGGCGGTGGCAACGGTAGCCAGCAGGTCGCCAACCGTCTGGCTGGCCGCCAATGGCACCGTGACTGCCATCACGCCTACAAACATGCCCGGTGTCTCGCGGAATTTCCGGCCACCACGGTTCAGGCTGGGCACCCCCACCACCACGTCGGTCTTGCCCGATATCCTGGCGAAATACAGTGCCAGCGCTGCCATGAACAGGTTGAAAGGCGACACCCCGAGACTCGCCGCCTGGGCCACCATGCGGTCATAGTCGTGGCGGGGAAGGCGCTTGACCAACAGGTGTGCGGCGGGCAGGGAATGTCCGCGCGCCGCTGCATGCTTGCGCTCCACCAGGGGCGCAGGCAGTGCTGGCATTTGGCCACCCCAGTATGCTGCGTCGCGGATGAACGCCGGGCTGCTGCGGTAGCTGTTGGCGTCTGCTATGAACGCCACATAGCCAGGGTCGCTCAACGGCCTGGGTGCGCGGGCTTCAGCCAGTGCGTTGTAGATTTCGCTCCAGCGCTGCATGACCAGTGAGGTGCCCCAGCCATCCATGACGAGGTGGTGAAACTGGATCGTGAGGCCGTGCAACTTGTCGCTTGCCCGAAGCAAGGCGAACCGCCAGGGCGGTTTTGACCCGAGAACGAAGGGCTCGGCAATGCGGTGCAACCACCATTGGCGCATGGCCTGTTTTGGGTCGGCCTCGTGCGCCACGCTGATCTCTTCCAGGTGGGGCTCAAGCCCAGCCAGCAGGGTTTGGGAGCCCTCATCGTGCGGCACCAGACGCAGCGCCTGGTGCTCCGCCACCAACCGGGACAGGGCTGATTTGAAAATGCCCAAGTCAAAGTGGCCGACCAAAAAAGCGCCACCGCCAATGTTGAGGTGCGGGCTGCCGGGCCAGGCACGCTGATCCAGCCAGACCTCTCGCTGACTCAGGGACAAGTCCAGCGCGAGGTCAAGGGGCGGGCCTAGTTGCCCGGCAGGCTTTGGTGTTTCCATTGCCCGATGTGTTTGACGGCATAGTGGTATCCCACGTCTGCGATTTCTTCGGCCTGGCGGTAACTCATCATCGAGTAAGCCGCCACCGGGGGTTCAAGATAGTGATCAGACTGGGCCACCGTGCTTGCGCGCTGGTTGATACCCCCGATATGGCCCGCCCGGTACAGAATGTCGGCGATGCCCGGCGTCGGCTGGCCATTGCGCATGAAGATGCCTTTGAGCGTGCTCCAGACCGACAACCGGTTGAGGCTGGGGTCCACACCCAAATCTTCGCGCACATCCACGTCAATGGCAATGATGGTGCCATTGCCCCGCCGTGTTTCCAGCGGCGTGCCAAGGCGTCTGCGCATGGCACCGACCGGTACGTTTTCCAGAATGGCACCATCCACCAGCAAATCGCCCCGGTGCAGCACCGGTGGAAAAAGGCCCGCAGGCGAGTTACTGGCCAGCACCGCCCGCCACAGCGGCCCCGTGTCCTGAACGGTGGTGCAACCTTTGGTGAGATTGCAGGTGGCGGCAAAGAACGGCAGCCACAGGCCGTCCACGGGGGTGTCGCCGAACATTTTGCGCAAGTCACGCTCAACCCGTTTACCGGATACCAGTGAAATCAGCGGCAGCGTGAGGCGTTCACCGCCCGAGGCGAATTCGCGCGTTTGCCGGATGATGTCATCCAGCGAAACGCCGCAGGCGAACTGGGCACCAATGAGTGCGCCCATGCTGTTGCCACCCACCAAATCCACCGGAATTCCCGCTTCGGCCAACGCCCGCAATACCCCAATGTGAGCAAAGCCACGCGCACCACCACCCCCCAGAACAACGCCAACAGCGGTACCCGTCAGAAATCGGGCCAGGCGGGCATAGTCGCCCTGGCGTTGACTGAGCAGCGGGTAGATCCGTTCGATGGTGCGGCCATCGCGCCATGATTCCAGGCTGCCAGGGGCTGCCGTACCCTCAGCGTGAATCGCCACCAGGTGCATGCGCTTGACGGAGAAATCGGGTTCGCTTTCTAGACGCTGCTCCAAAGCGCCCTTGGTTCGCGGCGCGCTGGCGGAGGTGGCGAAGATGACCTGGTCGGCCTGCCGGAAGGCACGCAGGGTCCAGGCGGAAGCCGTTGCGTGGGCCTGGTAGACCAAGAAATCAAACTTCGCTTCCAGTTCGTCCTGGTGCGCGATTTGCTGGCCCGACAGGACGGCATCCTGATCCGTATCATCGCCCGATGGCGGCGGGATGTGATGCGCGCGCCCCATTTTTGAAAAAGCCTCGGTCAGGCTTGCGGCAACTTCCTGGCCTGAACCATCATCCTGCAGCGGGATCACCACAAAAGAGCGTGCGTGGCGGCGCTCAGACACCTGCTCTGAATGCCGAAGGTAGTTGTAAATCACCCGCACGAACACCTGATTCAGCGCGAGAGGGTGACGCGCAATCAGGGTTTCGAACGCACTGCGGTGCAATACCGCCAGGATTGAATCGCGTACCGCCGTGACCGAAGCCGTGCGCGCCTGCTCCAGTATCAAACCAGTTTCTCCAAAACTGGAGCCTGGCCGGATCTCGTTGTAGAGCATCAACTGGCCGTTGGGCGCACGCCTGAAAACGCGCAAGCCGCCGCTGATGACAAAATGCATGCTGTTGGACGGGTCTCCCTCCCGAACCACCGTGCTGCCACCGTGGACCTGCTCCATGGCAAGCACACTGGCCAGATCCTGAATAACGGCCTCGTCAAGCGAGCCAAACACCGGGCTGGCCCGCAGGACGTCCCTGACTTTGGTTTGAAATTCGGCGAGCATGGGCATGGTGACGGTCTAAGTTTCCCAGGTGGTCAGAAACCGGGTGGCGTCGTCCATGTCGCCATGGGTGGTGCCTGATTGCAAAGCGCTCACAAATTTGCGCCAGGCCAGGTCGGGTTCGGCCAGTTTGAACCCATAAAAGCCGGCATCTTTTTTGCCGCCCACGGCCAGCGCACGGACCGTGGATCGCTCAGAGCTACCCAGCTGAATCGTCACATCACCCCAAACCTGGGTATCCAGTGGGGTTCTGGAGTGAGCCAGAAAACCGTAGCGCGAGCATTCAAAAATCGTGAGCTGATGGGCCTCGGTTTGGCCTGCAACATCCAGCTTGAAAAGGCCTGTGCACTTGATGGAGTAGCGCTGATGCTGGCGCAGTGTTTGCTGGGGAGCAAAATCTGAGACGACTGCGGGCAGGTAAGGGGCGTAATCGGGCAGGTTGTAGATGGAATGCATCAGTGCCCGCTCGCGCTCGTCCAGACCGGCAAATACCTTGGTGCGCTGGTTGAAGAAGTGGTCCAGCCGCTCGGGCGTCATGACCGGGTCGTTGGTGGTGTAGTAACGACGCCCGGGGATGACGATGTTGCGCAGCTTCAGCTTGGTGAAGTAGGCATACAGGTTCTTGCGATCGCTTTTGCCGTCGTAATGCTGCTTCAATATCTCCGGTGCACCCCGAAGGTCAAGGGACGCTCCCACAGCCGGCGCGCCATTGGCAAAGTCATAGTTGTCAACCTGTGTTTCCGTGAGCCGCTGAAAGAACAGCAGCGATTCGTACATCTCGATGCGATTCGGGTTGACGGCAATCACCAGATGGCGGGTGTCAAAGAAAGTCGTGCAGTACTGGTACATGAACTTCATCAGCGGGAACAGGATGGCTCCGCCCGTTTTTCTGAATTTGGGGTGCACGGCCAAAGCCGATACCTCGGCGATTTTCCCGCCGCGGGCACGCACGGCCCTCAGGTCAAAAATAGCCTGCAACGGGAAGCCAAAAACGCTCTCTCGGATCAGCGACAGGGTGCCCACCACTTCATCGTCATATTTGGCACACAAGGTCGTGGTGGTGGGCAGTGCGTGGTAGATCGTGACGCGCATGCCTGAAGGGTCGGGCTTCATGAACCCGGCCCCCACGTAGGCGTCGTGCAACAGCGCGAAACAGGCTTCCAGCTCTTCCTTGGTCTCGGCAATTTTGAGGACCAGGCGTGGGTCGGGCTTGGGGTCGCAGTCTACAAAAGAGCGGTAGATGGCAAACCGCACGGGCCGGGGGAAAAACGAAAACAGCTTGCGCAAGCCCTGATGCAACAGCTTCTTTCCACCTGAGACAAGCGAGTTTTTCATGGGGATGTCCGATGACGCTCCTAGCGCCCGTACATGTCCTCAAAGCGGACAATGTCGTCTTCGCCCAGATAAGTACCAGATTGCACTTCAATCATTTCAAGCGGCACCCGGCCCGGATTTTCAAGCCGGTGAGTAGTGCCCAGCGGGATGAAGGTGGACTGGTTCTCGGATACCAGAAAAGTCTCATCACCCCGGGTGACTTTGGCGGTGCCGCTGACCACAATCCAGTGCTCGGCGCGGTGGTGGTGCATTTGTAATGACAAAACACCGGCCGGTTTGACCACGATACGTTTGACCTGAAAACGTGCGCCGGCGTCCACCCCGTCGTACCAGCCCCAGGGCCGGAAGACCTTGCGGTGGATTTGCCCCTCGGTGCGGCTGTTTTTCTTGAGGGTGTCGACAATTTTCTTGACGTCCTGGGTGCTGCTCTTGTGCGCGACCAGAATGGCGTCTGCGGTTTCCACGACGATCAGGTCACTGACGCCGACACAGGCGACCAGCCGCCCTTCGGACACGGCCAGCGTGTTTTTGCAATCCTGCAAGAGCACGTCGCCCTGCAACACATTCCCCGCTTCGTCTTTGGGCAGCACCTGCCACAGGGCGTCCCAAGAGCCTACGTCTGACCAGCCCGCCGACAGCGGTATCACCACGCCAACGGGGAGCTTCGCGTTGTCTTTTGCGCTGTCACCGGCCAGGCGCTCCATGACTGCATAGTCAATCGAATCGCTAGGGCAATTGGCGAAGCTGTCCTTGCCAACCCGCACAAATTCACCATCCGTAGCGCCCTGGCCCCAGGCCGTCTGACAGGCGGCGAGGATGTCGGGCCGTCCCAGGCCAATGGCAGAGAGCCAAACGCTGGCCTTCATCATGAAAATGCCGCTGTTCCACAAGTAGGAGCCATCGTCCAGATAAGCCTGTGCAGTTTGCAGATTGGGCTTTTCTACAAACCGCGCGATTAGCCGGGCACCGCTGCTGGCATCGATTTCAGTGCCATGAACGGCACCTGCCTGGATATAGCCGTAGCCCGTCTCGGGCGTGTCAGGCGTGATGCCAAACGTCACGACCGCACCCCCCGCCGCCAGCCTGGCACCCGCGCTTACGGCGCTGCGAAATGCCGCTTTGTCGACGATCACGTGGTCGGCCGGCATCACCAGCAGAACCGGGTTTGCTTCTGATTTTGTAGCTGCCAAAGCCGCCAGCGTAAGGGCTGGCGCCGTATTTCGACCTACAGGTTCCAGCACAATGGTGCCGGGCCGGCCCATCAGCCGTAGCTGCTCTGCGATCACAAACCGGTAGTCCTCGTTGCTGACGACCATGGGTGCGGCCAGTTCTGCACCGGCTATGCCCTCCACCCGCCGGATCGTGGCCTGCAACAGGGAGTCTTCGCCGATCAACGGCAACAACTGTTTGGGGTATTTTTCGCGCGAGAGAGGCCACAGCCGGGTACCGGAGCCGCCAGACAAAACGATGGGTTGAATCAGCATGATGGGGTTTGGAAATGACTTGAGTACAGACTGTACGGTGGAGAGGCGGTCTGCAATTGTGGGGCCGGTGGCATGCCGGAATGGTAAAAATGCACCATCAGGCGCGGGCATCGCCCCAGCGCAGCTGAGCCGTGTCGTCCCCCCGGTAAAGGGTTTCACCATGGCGGTCTACGCAGTACTGGGGCGAAACGATCATCTCGTTGAAGTGCATATCGGCAGCAATGCGGGTGTACTCAAACAAAATGCTGCGGGTCACGCGGGCCCCAGAGCGTATGACGCTGCCGTGGCCCACCCAGGCGGGGCCAGTGATGGTGGCCCCAGGCTCCACGCGCACGCTGGAGCCAATATAAACAGGCCCGGTGATATTGACCTGATCCCAGGGGATGGAGGTGTTCAGGCCCACCCAGATACCGGGTTTGACCTCGCGCCCCGGCATGTTCATGTCGGCCACCTCGCCGCGCAGCACGCGTTGCAGCACCGACCAGTAGTCACTGACCCGGCCAATGTCGATCCAGTTGAAGAACCGGTTTTGTGCAAAGAAAGGCAGCTTTTCGGCGACCAGCTGGGGGAACAGTTGCGAGCCAATGTCGTACACCTGGCCTGAGGGAATCTTCTGGATGACCTCGGGCTCGAAGATGTAAATGCCGGTGCTGGCTAGGGTCGATTTGGCCTCTGCCGGGCTGGGCTTCTCCTGAAACGACTGGATTTGCCCGTCGGGGGCGGCCACCACAATGCCATAGCTGCTCACATCGGCCAGCGGTACGTCCAGTGTGACCACGCTGGCAATCGCGCCCTTGGTTTTGTGCTCGTGCAGGGCCGCGCCAATGTCCAGGTCAATCAGTGCATCGCCGCACAGCACCAGGGTGGACTCGTCAAAGAAGCCACTGAAATCCTGAATGCGCCGCATGCCACCGGCCGAGCCAAACGGCTTGGGGATGACGTCGCCGTGGTCGCGCACGCCCTCATAGGCATAGCCAATTTGCACACCCCAGCGGTGGCCGTCGCCAAAATACTGCTCAATCTTGTGGTGGTGGTAGGCCACGTTCACCATGATCTCGGTGATGCCGTGGCGCGCCAGATGCTCGATCAGGTACTCCATCACCGGCTTGCCCAGAATGGGCACCATCGGTTTGGGCAGGTCCTTGGTCAACGGGCGTACCCGTGTGCCTTGCCCTGCCGCCAAAATCATTCCCTTTGCCATTCCTCGCCTCACTTTTATGAATGGGTTGCACCGTGGCTGCCGTCCCATTACGTTGCTACCACCGCTCGTTTGCCACTGCTCCGTCACCGCCGCCCCAGCGCTACGGCCCTGACAGCAGCCATTGTGGTTGATATTCAGGCCGCTGAATACCCATGCGGGTTGCTGCTTTGCCAGCGCCAGGCGTCCTCACACATGGCTTGCAGCCCGCGCTGCGCACGCCAACCCAGCAGGGCCAGCGCCTGGGCGGGGTCGGCGTAGCAGGCGGCAATGTCGCCCGCACGCCGGGGGGCTACGCGGTAAGGTACGGGCTTGCCGCTGGCCTGCTCGAAGGCCCGCACCATGTCCAGCACACTGTAGCCGGTGCCTGTGCCCAAGTTGATGCTGGCGCACTCGGCATGGGTTTTCAGCCGCTCCAGCGCCTTCAAGTGGCCCAGCGCCAGGTCCACCACATGGATGTAGTCGCGCACACCGGTGCCGTCGGGTGTGTCGTAGTCATCGCCCCAGACGTTAAGGAATTCGCGTCGGCCCACGGCCACCTGCGCCACAAAAGGCAGCAGGTTGTTGGGCGTGCCCTGCGGGTCTTCACCGATCAGGCCACTCGGGTGGGCACCCACCGGGTTGAAGTAGCGCAGGATGCCAATGTGCCAATCTGGGTCGCTATGGTGCAGTGCGCGCAGCATGTCTTCAATCACCAGCTTGGTCTGGCCATAGGGGTTGGTGGCAGACAGCGGGTGATCTTCGGTGAGCGGCAGGCGCTGCGGGTCGCCATAGACCGTGGCAGACGAGCTGAACACCAGCGTTTTGACCCCGCACTCGCCCATGGCCTCCAGCAGGCGCACGGTGCCCACCACGTTGTTGTCGTAATAGGCCAGCGGTTTCTCAACCGACTCGCCCACCGCCTTCAGGCCCGCAAAGTGAACCACGGCCGTGGCACCGCAATTGCGCAGGGCAGCAACCAGTGCGGCACGGTCGCGAATATCACCTTGGATGAGGTGGGGCTTTTTGCCCGTGATGCGCGCCACACGCGCCAATGCCTCTGGCTGGCTGTTGCAGAAGTTGTCAAAAACCGTGACATCAAGCCCAGAATGGAGCAGCTCGACGCAAGTGTGGGAGCCGATGTAACCGGCACCGCCCGTAACAAGAATCATGGCAAAGAGGGGGAGCTTGAGGTGAGGCGAAGTTTAGCCTGACGGACTGCTCGGCAGCGCCAGACGTCGTGCTGAGCTCACCGCCACACTGTGACCCAGTCTCCGGCTGGCTCCTCAAGTACCAGAAACACCGCAGAACTGGCTCTGCCAGGCTGCTGGTGTTGCCCCCAGCAAGGGGGAAAGCGAAGCGACACGCAGTGCGCGGAGCCGGGGGGTGAGTAGGTTACCGTTCATCAAAGCTGACGACTACATTGGGTGTCAAGGGCCGGGCCTGGCAGGTCAGCACAAAGCCTTTGTCGATTTCCCACTGCTCCAGGGTGAAGTTTTTCTCCATGACGACCTGGCCTTGCAGCACGCGTGCCCGGCAGGTGCAGCACACCCCCCCCCGGCAGGCAAAGGGCAGGTCCAGGCCTGCGGCCAGTGCCACGTCCAGCACCTTGTCTTGCGGGAGCAGGGGCAGGGTGTGGGTTTTGCCGTCCAGCACCACTCGCAGCGAACCCGGTGGATTTCCTGTGCCGTTTTGACCTGTAGCCCCCGTATAACCTGCTTGAGAAGCTATTGTTTTCGTAGCTAACTCTCTGACCCATGGCAAGGCAGGCGGGTTCTCGGCCGAGAAAAACCGCTCGGTGTGAATGCGTTCTTTGGGCAGGCCAGCGGCCAGCAGAGCGTGCTCGGTGGCATCAATCATGCCTTCGGGGCCGCAGATGAAGGCCTCGTCAATATGGGCCGCGGGCAGCAGCACATTCAGCAGCTCGGCCACCTTGGGGCCATCCAGCCGCCCGCCCAGCAGCGCCACTTCCTGCGCCTGGCGTGACAGCACGTGGATCAGGGTGAGGCGTGCCGGGTAGCTGTCTTTAAGGTCTTGCAGCGCCTCATTGAACATGATGGTGTTCACGCTCTGGTTGGCATAGACCAGGGTGAAGCGCGAACGGGCATGGTCTTGCAGCGTGCTGGCGATGATGGACAGCACGGGCGTAATGCCCGAACCCGCCGCGAAGGCGACGCGGTGCACGGGGGCACTTTGGGCACCTTTGTCATGTGGTGTGTCCCGTGGCGTGAAGCGCCCTTGCGGTGTCATCACCTCCAACGCGTCCCCCGCTTGCAGAGTAACGGCCCAGTTGGAGAACACACCACCTGCCACGGGTTTGATGCCCACCTCAATTTCCTGCGCACTGGCCAACCGCTGCACGCTGCTGCAAATGGAATACGAGCGGCGAACCGACTCGCCGCCCAACTGCGTGCGCAAGGTCAAAAACTGGCCGGGCCTGAATGCAAAGGCCCCGCTCAACCCGGGTGGCACGGCCAGCGTGATGACCACGGCACCGGCGGCTTCAGGCGTGACCCGCTTGATGGTGAGGGGGTGGAAGTGAGGTGTGGACATGGAAGACAAGGGCGGCGAAGGTATCGCTGGATCAATACGGCTTGAAATAGTCAAACGGCTCCAGGCAGCTCAGGCATTTGTACAGCGCCTTGCACGCGGTGGAGCCGAAGTGCGATGTCTCGGTGGTGTTGGCAGAGCCGCATTGGGGGCAGTTCACTGGGGCATGGGAGCCAAATAGGCCACTAGCCCTCTGAATACGGGTTAGAGCAGCTATTTTTTTAGGAGCAAACTGGATGATCTTGCCGCTGACCGCGCCACCCGCTGCCAGCTTGCCGGTGGCATGGGGCGGTGCAATGCCATAGGCGCGCAGCTTGTTGCGTGCGGTCGGGGTCATCCAGTCAGTGGTCCACGCGGGAGACAGTTGCAGGGTGACGGTGGCCTTGATCTGGTGGCGGGCCAGGGCGGCCAGCACGTCGTCCCGGATCTGTTCCATGGCCGGGCAGCCGCTGTAGGTGGGGGTGATGATGACCTCCACGCCGTGCGCAGTCACCCGCACATCTCGCAAAATGCCCAGCTCGCGGATGCTGACCACGGGGATTTCGGGGTCGGGGACGGCTGACAGAATGGCTTCAATATGGGCGAGATGGGCTGTATTGGCTAGATCGGCCAGATCGGCTAGAAGGGCCAGGTCGGCCAGAAAGGCTAATGGGGTCCGCTCCGTTTGCTCTCCCGTCTGCACGTCGAGGTCGGCTGCATTCACCAGGTGGCCTCTGGGTGCTGGCGGGCCAGGCTTTGCATGTCGCTGAGCAGCACGACCAGGTGCTCGGAGTGAAATCCGAACTTGCCTTGGGGCACCATCGCCGTGGACGCGGGCAGGGCCAGCGTTGCTTCTTGCAAGGCGCTGTCGACCAGGGCTTGCCAGTCACCGCGCAGGCTGGCGGTGGCAACACCGATGCCCTGCGCCGATATTGTGCTTGGGCTTGCTACGCTATCAATAGCATGTTCAGCCCAAAATTCAAGGGTGTAGGGCATTAAATGCTCTAACGCGGCTTGTGTTCGGCGGTGCGACTCTGCCGTGCCGTCCCCCAAGCGCACCAGCCAGTCGCGGCTGTGGCGCAGGTGGTAGCGCGTCTCTTTGACCGAGCGCTCGGCGATGGCAGCCAGTTGCGGGTCGCTGGCGTTTTGCAGTGCGTCCCACCGCAACACCATCAGCGCGCTATAGAGAAAGTTGCGAACAATGGTCACCGCGTAATCGCGCTCGCCACCCTCCACACTGTGCGGCAGTTCCAGCAGGGTGAAGTTGCGGAATTCAGGGGCATCTCGGAAATAGGCGAGGGTGTCTTCGGTGACGGGGGGCAGCGCAGCACACGAAGTGGCAAGCGTGGGGGTCACAGTCGCGATGTGTTGGTACAGCAGGCGCGCTTGCCCGATCAGGTCCACGCTGATGTTCGCCAGGGCGATGTCTTCTTCCAGCACCGGGCCATGGCCGCACCACTCGGCATTGCGCTGGCCCAGCACCAAGGCGTTGTCGGCCAGATGCAGCAGGTAATCGATGGGCGCGGTGCTCACCGCGGCCACTGCTTCCTCGGTTACCTTGGACATCACATGTGGCCCACTTCATCAGGGATTTGATAAAACGTGGGGTGGCGGTAAATCTTGTCGCCTGCCGGGTCAAAAAACTCGGCCTTGTCGTCTGGCGCGCTGGCGGTAATCAAAGTGGATGGCACCACCCAGATGCTCACGCCTTCCTGGCGGCGGGTGTAGACGTCGCGCGCCATTTGCAGGGCCTGCGTGGCGTCGACCGCGTGCAGGCTACCGCAATGCTTGTGCTCCAGGCCTTGCTTGGATCGCACAAACACTTCCCACAAGGGCCATTCGGTCGCTTCGCGCCCGATGGCTTTTTGGGCTGTATTGACGCTAGACCCCTCCCCATCCCTCCCCTCGCCAGGGGGGGGCAAGTTGTTGCCAGCACCTTTGCTCATGCTGCCTCCCTGAGATCGTCCTTTGCGCGCTGGCGCTGCTTCGCGGCATAGGCCTGCGCCGCATCACGCACCCACTGGCCGTTGGCATGGGCGTTGACCCGGTTGGCCAGGCGCTCCTTGTTGCAGGGACCGTTGCCGTTGACCACAGCCCAGAAGTCGTCCCAGTCGATCGCGCCGTAGTCGTGGCCCCCTTGGCCATTGTTTTTCTCTTCATTCCACTTCAAATCCGGGTCGGGCAGGGTCACGCCCAGCACCTTGGCCTGCGGCACGGTGGCGTCCACAAACCGCTGGCGCAGGTCGTCATTGCTGATGCGCTTGATGCCCCAGCGCGAGGTCTGGGCGGTGTTGGGGCTGTCTGCGTCAGGCGGGCCAAACATGGCCAGCACCGGCCACCACCAGCGGTTCACCGCGTCCTGCACCATGTCGCGCTGGGCGGGGGTGCCCCGCATCTGGGTCATCAGGCTCTCAAAACCTTGGCGCTGGTGAAAGCTTTCTTCCTTGCAGATGCGGATCATGGCGCGGGCATACGGCCCGTAGGTGCAGCGACACAGCGGGATCTGGTTCATGATGGCCGCGCCGTCCACCAGCCAGCCGATCACGCCCACGTCGGCCCACAGCAGGGTGGGGTAGTTGAAGATGCTGCTGTATTTGGCCCGGCCTGTGTGCAGGGCATCCAGCATCTGGTCGCGGCTGGTGCCCAGGGTTTCGGCAGCGCTGTACAAATATAGCCCGTGGCCTCCTTCGTCCTGCACCTTGGCAATCAGGATGGCTTTGCGTTTAAGTGAAGGCGCCCTGCTGATCCAGTTGCCCTCCGGCTGCATGCCCACAATTTCGCTGTGCGCGTGCTGGCTGATCTGGCGCACCAGGGTCTTGCGGTAGGCCTCGGGCATCCAGTCTTGCGGTTCGATCTTGCCGTCGGCATCCATCACTGCGTCAAAGCGGGTTTGGGCGGCGGCTTCCGGACTCCCTTCAGTGGGCCTACCCGGTTCGAGCGCGGGCTTTGCGTCGGTATTGCTGCCTGGAATGTCCAGTGCCTGGGTATACATGCGGTTCTCCTGCCGGGGTTTCCCGTTTGGTGACGCGAAGTATAGCAATTAGCCGACCGACCGGTCGGCTAATTATTGAAAACCAGGCTTCAGCCGCCCGAATCCAGCGTGAAAGCGGCGTGCTGATCCTGTGCCAGCAAAGCCACCATCTCGGGTAAAGCCGCCTGCATGGCCGCCTTGAGTGTGAAAGGCGGATTGATGATGAACATGCCGCTGGCGGGCAGGCCTGGGCGTATGACTTCACCGGCTGCGTCTGACGTCAATTTGCTGGATTTGACCGTCAAAGTCGCATGGAGCCAGCTCTTTGAGGCCTTGGTCGCCAGTGTTTTCAGCTTGCGCGGCACATCATGGGCCTCGGGACGCGGAATGATGGGGTACCACACGGCGTAGGTACCTGTGGCAAAGCGCTTGAGTGAGTCGGCCACCATCGCCGTCACGCGGGCGTAGTCGCTTTTGATCTCGTAGCTGGGGTCACACAGCACCAGTGCCCGTTTGACCGGTGGGGGCAGGAATTTCTTGATGCCCTCAAAGCCGTCTTCGCGCAATACCGCCACCTGGCGGCCTGCCGCCAGTTGTGCGATGTTGGCAGACAGGGTTTTGGCGTCGGTCGGGTGAAGCTCGAACAGCTTCAGCTTGTCGCGCGCGCCCAGCAGCCGCTGAATGATGAAGGGCGAGCCTGGGTAGACCCGGTGGCTGCCTTTCTCGTTGAAAGTGGCAACCAGATCCAGGTAATCTTGCAGCGCGGGGGCATGGCCGGTTTCTTGGCCGGGCGCATCATTTCTTGGCGCGGGGTTCGCTACGTTTTTTGTAGCTGCTTGAGCAGGTTTTACGAGGGCTGTGGCTACTTTTGAAGGTGAAACAAGACGCAAAACCCCATTGGCGGCTTCCCCACTGGTTTCTGCATAGTCGCCGTCCAGCCGGTAAAGCCCGGCACCGGCATGGGTGTCCAACACGGTGAGCGCGGCGTCTTTTTCGGTCAGATGCTTGAGGATGGCAATCAGCACGGTGTGCTTGAGCACATCGGCGTGGTTGCCGGCGTGAAAGGCGTGGCGGTAACTGAACATGAATCAATAGTAACCCGGCCAGCCGTAAATTTCATATAATCGAAGGCTTCGCAGCGCTTTTGTGGCTCCGCGGCGAAGCAACTCTCAGTATCGTCTCACGACTGTGCGCCGAGTAATCCCCACCTAAGAGATTCCCGCCGTAACAGGCATAGAAGGAA
>JANOAP010000394.1:0-4175 GCA_031411175.1 Rhodoferax sp.
CAGCATCTGGCTGACCAGAAGCTGCCCGACAAAGACCGTGAGGGCTATACGCTGCTGCTGGGTATGCGGAGTTGGGAGTTTGCCGCGTTTGCTGCTTTGCGGCGGAGATTTTGATTAGGCTTGGGTTGTGCGATGACCGCACGGCGACCGGGCCATGTGCTGCGGTTTTGGAGTGAAATCACACGCGAGGACGGAAAATCGGTCAAGCTTTCGCTTGGCGATTTTTGGAGGTGCACCACGACCGCTACCGCGCACCTTCCACTCCAAAGCCCGGTCACATTGCACTATCGCCGCGCCGGGCGGTTGGCTTCGCTGGAGGAGTGGAATTCCGATTTGAGGAGGTCGCGTCATTCAATGGGTCATTTTCAAATGGCGTAAAGTTCATGAATATTTTTTTGGCAAGCCCCACCGACTTTGTCTTCTTCAAGATACCCGCGTATTTAACAAGTCAAGCGACCCAAAAGGTTGATTTCAATGATGGATTTTGAAATTTCCAAGCCATGTCATTCGAATACATGCCACAGTACTTCTTGGGTCCACCGGGTAGCCAGATTAGGTACTGCGAAAGTGACCGCTACCCCCAATAGCATGAATACCTCGTCTCTTTCAAGAGTTGGATCGATCCTCCTGATCGGGCTAGCCAGCTTCACTTCGACACCCTTTGCGCAGGCTCAAAAAGTGGCAGTCCATATCGAAGCAGTGGCCAATGATGTGCTGGGGAGAAGTCTTTTGGCCGAGACGCGTCGAGCAGTGGCGTCAAGCGAAACACTCAGCCTTGCAAGAAATCTTGAAACATCTGACCTGGTCGCGCGCATAACAACAATGAATCCCCAAGACACTAGCGGGCTGCCCCTCAAGACCGTTTACGCATTGGTATTGAACTTGAGGACCACAGAGAAGCCAAGTCGCGAAGTTTACGGAATGAGCTACGTTGGCCAATGCGGGGCAGCTGCGGTGGAGGCCTGCGCGACGGAGATCACATCAAAGACTGAAGATGTTCTTCGCCAGTTACGTGCCTTGCCAAGATAACTAGCAGGCTCGAACGCTACTACAGCGAAGCAACACTTAGTCGTATGAGTACCCACTTACACTATTTCGCCTATGGTTCGAACATGGCGGTCGAGAGACTGAAAGCAAGGGTGCCATCTGCTCGGTTTGTTTGTAGCGCTGAACTGCTTGGGCACATTCTTAAGTTTCACAAACCCAGCAAAAAAGATGGCTCTGGCAAGTGTGATGCGGCGCAGAGCGAAAATAGTCATGATCGAGTCTTCGGAGCAGTGTTTTTGATTTCAGAAGGTGAACTGCCGCTGCTTGATAAATTTGAAGGCCATGGCTATGGCTACAACCGAAAGACCGTGCTACTAGTGGCGAAAGGCATCGGTAACATAGAAGCACAAACGTACTTAGCAACAAAAATTGATCCCTCTTTACGTCCACTTGATTGGTACAAAGAGCACGTTGTTCGTGGAGCCAAAGCCGTCGGTCTCCCTCTAAGCTACATCGCATCACTTGAAGCAGTGGCGTGTGATGTTGATGCCGATGCAAAAAGGCGGGCCGATGAGTTGGCAATATATAGCTACCCGAAAGGCACCTCGGATCAAACGCTCACCCTCAAAAACACCCCCATGATCCGCCACACCGTAGCCTTCAAACTCAGGCACCCCTCCGGCTCAGAAGCAGAAACTTCCTTCCTGCAGGCAGCCCAAGTACTGACCCGCATTCCAACGGTTCGGAACTTCGAGTGGCTGCGGCAGGTCAGCCCAAAGAACAAGTTCGACTTTGGATTCTCCATGGAGTTTGCCTCGCAGCAAGACTACGACGCGTACAACGTTCACTCGGAGCACGTGCGCTTCGTCGAGACGCGCTGGAAGCCTGAAGTCGCGGACTTCCTGGAAATTGATTACGTCCCCTTTGCGCCAGTTTGAAACACAAACCCCGTAGGTCGTGGTGGTTGGGCCAAGGGACCGGGCTTTTGGTTGAAAGGTGCGCGGTAACCACCCGTTGAACACCGCAGCAAATGCCCAAGCGAAAGCTTGACGCGTTTGCCGCTCCCGCGCGTGCTTTCATCCGAAAACCGCAGCGCCTGGCCCTGCCGCCGCGACCGGGTAGCCGGGCACACCCTGCGCAGTCGGACACGCCCATCCTTACAATCCCCGTGTGAACGACGTAACCAACTCCCCCGCTGCACCCGCAACCGAAGGCTACGCCCCAGCGGACGTGGCCTACCCCAAAAACATCAAGAGCTTCGTGCGCCGCGCAGGCCGCACCACGGCAGGCCAGGCCCGTGCGTTTGAAACGCTGGGGCCCAAAGTGTTGCTGCCGTACAAAGCGGGTGCTCTTGATTTCGTAGCTGCTTATTCATATTCTGCGGGGGCTAGCGGCCCAAATGATTCTCAAAAACACCCGGTAGTGCTGGAAATCGGCTTTGGCATGGGTGAGGCCACGGCGCACATTGCGGCCACCATGCCTGACACCCATTTCCTGTGCTGCGAGGTGCATGAACCCGGCGTGGGGGCGCTGCTCAAGCGCATTGGCGAGCGGAACTTGAACAACATCCGCATCATTGCGCACGATGCCGTCGAGGTTATAGACAACATGCTTCCCGTGTGGAACGCGGCGCAGGGCCAGGGACTGGACGGCGTGCACATCTTCTTCCCCGACCCCTGGCACAAGAAGCGGCACAACAAGCGGCGCCTGATCCAGCAGCCGCTGATTGCCAAGCTGGCCGCGCGCCTCAAGCCCGGCGGCTACCTGCATTGCGCCACCGACTGGCAACCCTATGCCGAGCAGATTCTTGAAGTGCTGAGCGCCGAGCCGCTGCTGCGCAACCGCGCCCTCACCACGCACCCCGAGCTGGCCGGTTACGCGCCCAAGCCCCACTATCGGCCGCTGACCAAGTTTGAAAACCGGGGCATCAAGTTAGGCCACGGCGTGTGGGACGTGGTGTTTGAACGGGTCTGAAGTACCTCCCAACCGCAATGGCGTCGGGCCGGGCTGCGTGTTCCTGCCAGAGGGGCCATGGGCCACGGTGGCCGATTTTTTGTTCCAGCGATTTCCCGGTGTGCCGCAAGCCGAATGGTTGCAGCGGCTGGCCAATGGCGATGTGCTGGACGACGCGTGCCAGGCCATCACACCGCAAACCGCCTACACACCCAGGCGGCGGCTCTACTACTACCGCGCCGTGCCCAACGAGCCGCGCATTCCGTTCGATGAAGTGGTGCTGATGCAGGACGCGCATTTGCTGGTGGTGGACAAACCGCATTTTCTGCCCGTGTTGCCTTCCGGCAAATACCTGCACGAGACGGTGCTCACCCGCCTGAAAAAGCGGCTGGGGCTGGAACACCTGACGCCGATTCACCGCATTGACCGCGACACCGCCGGGCTGGTGCTGTTCTCCGTCCAGCCCACTACGCGCGATGCGTATCACGCGCTGTTTCGCGAGCACCGCGTGAGCAAGACCTACGAAGCAATTGCGCCGTGGAACCCGGGTCTGCCATGGCCCTTGCGTCGCGAGACGTGTGTGGTGCCCGCTGCGCACTTCATGCAGCAGGTGGAAGTCGATGGGCCCCCCAACACCCTCACCCACATCGCGCCACAGGAAGTGCATGGCGGGCTGGCACGCTACGAGCTGAAACCCGTCACCGGCCACCGCCACCAGTTGCGCGTTCATATGAACGCGCTGGGGCTGCCGATTGTGGGTGATGGCATTTATCCCGTGATCACGCCCGAGGGGCAAACAGACTACGCGCGCCCTTTGCAGTTGCTGGCCAAATCCATCGCGTTTGTGGACCCGGTCAGCGGGCAGGCGCGGCATCTGCAAAGCCGACGTCAACTGCGAAATATGGCAGATTTATAGAGAGAGAATGCCCTGTAGCCCTTATTGAATGGGCTTATGCAGCTACTTTTTGTGTAGCAATCTGCACTGACCTAAACTGCTTTCTTCACACAACTCAGGAGACACCATGCCCAACCTTGCTGCGATTCAAACACTGATAGACACCATGTTCCCCGGCCTGATGGGGGTGAAGATCACCGAGCTGGCCGAAGACCGCGTGGTGGCCACGATGGAAGTCCGCAACGACCTGTGCACTGGCGGCGGTATTCTGCACGGTGGTGCCTACATGGCGTTTGCCGACACGCTGGGCGCGATAGGCACCGTGGTGAACCTGACCGGC
>JANOAP010000395.1:0-6623 GCA_031411175.1 Rhodoferax sp.
CTGCGCCCGGTGAAAGCCCTGCGCATTCTGGGCCAGGACCTGGTGCTGTTCAAGGATGCCTCCGGTCAGTTTGGCCTGCTGGATCGCGACTGCCCGCACAGAGGCGCAGATTTGTCATTTGGGCGCCGCGAGCCCGCATCACAAGGCGGTGGCCTGCGCTGCCCCTTTCATGGCTGGAAGTTTTCCCCCGACGGGCGCTGCCTAGAAACCCCTGCCGAGCCCACGAGCAGCAAACTGTGCAACCGCGTCAGGCAGCGCAGCTACCCCTTGCAGCAGCAGAGCGGCATACTGTTTGGCTGGTTTGGCCCCGAAGGCAGCGTGCCACCGCCCTTCCCGGCATTCGACTGCTTTGAAGCACCCGGCACGCATACCTTCGCCTTTAAAGGCCTGTGGAACTGCAATTGGCTGCAGGCGTTTGAGGTGGGCATTGACCCGGCTCATCCGTCGTTTTGCATGTGTTTTTCAACGACGAGGCACTGGAAGAAACCGGCACCAACGCCGCTGGCAGGCAGTTCCGGGCCAGCAGCGCCGGTGAGGTGGATGGCCAGCGCTGGCCCATGACGCGCATCATGCGCGAATTCAACCAGCCCGAGATCAGCTTTGAGCCCACGGCCTCCGGCTTTCGCCTCACGGCACTGCGCAAGATGACCGAACACCTCACCCATGTACGGGTAACCAACGCCATCTTTCCGCACACCTTTGTGATCCCGTTGTCTGAGACCATGACCATCACGCAGATGCATGTGCCGGTGGACGACACACACACCTATTGGGTTTCGATCTTCACCAGCTTTGCCGGGCCGGTGGACAAGACCGCCATGCGCAACCAGCGTCTGCGCACCAACCCCCTGCCCGACTTTTTGCCGGTTTCAGGCCGCCACAACCACTGGGGCTTCAATGCGCAGGAGCAACAGACCAGCACCTTTCTGGGCATGGGCGAAGACGACATCAATGTGCATGACCAGTGGGCCTGCGAAAGCATGGGTGCCATTCAGGACCGCACGCGGGAGCACCTGGGCACATCAGACAAAGTCATCATGGCCAACCGCCGAATTCTGATCAAGGCCTTTGAAACCGTGCAGGCCGGTGGCACGCCGCCGGGTCTGGCCGATGCCAGCCTGGTGAGCAGCATGACCGGCCCCGACACGGTGGACGGCATTGCGCCCGCCGGGGAGTGGGACGCCTTCTGGCGCAACACGGCAGCCGCCAAACGGGCCGGCGCGCCGTGGCAAGTTTCCGTTCGGGCTGAGCCGGTCGACGCTGCGACCGCCGCTTCTATTGGCTCAGAGCCAACGGCACCCTGATGAGTTCGTTCGCGCAGCGCTGCGGTATTAATGACGACGCCCGCCAGGCGGCACTCAAGCGCACTGCCGATTTGATAGAAGCCAGCGGCGTGGAGCTGGTGCGCTTTGCCTGGTGCGATTTGCATGGCACGCTGCGTGGCAAGACCCTGGTGGCCAGCGCGGCAGCCAAAGCCATGCAAGCGGGCGTGGGCATGGTCAGCACGCTGATGCTCAAAGACACATCCGACCGCACAGCGTACAAGGTGTTTGAAGCGGGCGGCGTGGCCGACCTGCCAGGGTTTGAATGCGCCAGTAACCTTTTGCTACTGGCCGAACCCGCGAGCTACCGACAGCTGCCGTGGGCACCGAAGACCGGTTGGGTGCAATGCCAGCCCTGGTTTCAGGACGGCAGCCCGGTGGCGCTGGACACCCGGCGCATATTGGAGGCTGCGCTGGCACGTCTGGCCGCACAGGGTTTCGCCATGCAATGCGGGCTGGAGGTGGAACTGCATGTGTACCGCGTCACTGACGGCGGGCGTCACGAGCAGCTCGACCCGGATCAGGCCGCCTGGCCCGGCCTGCCTCCCAAGCTTGCCTTGGTTCACCCCGGCTACAACCTGCTGAGCGAGGGCTGGACAGACATGTGCGACGAGCCGCTTCGCATCGTGCAGCACACCGCGCAGGCGCTGGGCTTGCCCCTGCTGTCGCTGGAGGTTGAACTGGGCCCCAGCCAGATCGAAGCGGTGTTTGACGTCACCGATGCGCTGACTGCCGCCGACAACATGGTGCTGTTCAGAAGTGCCACCACCCAGGCGCTGCGTCGCGCGGGTTACCACGCCACCTTCATGTGCCGCCCGCCCTTTCCCAACATCATGTCGAGTGGGTGGCACCTGCACCAGTCGCTGGTGGACAAAGAGAATGGCCGCAACCTGTTCATGCGTGACACCCCGGCTCCGGGCGCGACACCGGCAGACGCCCTATTCACGCTGAGCGCCCTGGGCGAACATTACCTGGCCGGGCTGCTGACCCATGCACGCGGCATGGCGGTGCTGGCCACACCCACCATCAACGGCTTTGAGCGCTTTCGGCCCAACGCGCTGGCACCGCAAGCTGTTCTGTGGGGCCGCGACAACCGGGGTGCCATGCTGCGGGTGATCGGCCACAGTGGCGATGCCGCTACCCGCATTGAAAACCGCATTGGCGAGCCGGCTGCCAACCCCTACCTCTACATGGCCTCACAAATCCATGCCGGGCTGGACGGCATCGCGCGCCAGCTCAGGGCTCCCCCCGCCAGTGACGCGCCCTATGACGACCGCCATGACAAACTTCCCACTTCGCTGGGCGAAGCGCTGGACGCATTGCAAGCCGACGCGGTGCTGGTCAATGGCTTTGGTAACAACTTCGTGAACTATTTCAGTCAGATCAAACGCCAGGAGCTGCGCCGCTGGAGCGAGGCCGAAGACAAGGCAGACTGGCAGCGGCGAGAATACTTCAGCCGCTTCTGACCACTTTTCCGCCATGATCCCCACGATGATTGAAACCACCATTGCTATTACATTCGTAGCTGGTCAAGCCCATAATACGGGGTCCAGAGGCCATTTTGACCCCTCAATTTCGGCAAAAACCGGCCAGAGCCTGATGCAGGCAGCCCAGAGTGCCAACATCAAAGGCATTGAAGCCGACTGCGGTGGCATGCTGACCTGTGGCACCTGCCACGTCATGCTGCATGAACCCTGGGCGTCCGAAGTGCCCGCGCCAGACGCCGAGGAACTGGCCATGCTCGAATTCACCGCCACACCCTGCCAGCCCAACAGCCGCCTGAGCTGCCAGATCATCCTGACCCCGGCGCTTGACGGCATGACCGTTGAGCTGCCCGCCTCCCAGCATTAATGGACGCAGATTGAAAACACCATGACCACACGCTCCATCCTCAACATCCAGCCGCTCGCCATGCCGTGGGCCACCATCGACCCTTTCCTGTTCTGCGTGTACCACGACGACGCCTACCCCAGAGGCAACGCGCAGATGGGGCCGGATGCCCCTCTGGCCGGGCGCGACATGGGCCAGGATTTCTCGCGCAAAGACGGCTGGAGCATGTACCACGGCCAGACGGTGCCGGGCTTCCCGTCGCATCCGCACCGTGGGTTTGAGACGGTGACGATTGTGCGCAAGGGCCTGATCGACCACTCCGATTCGCTGGGTGCCACGGCCCGCTTTGGCGGCGGCGACGTGCAGTGGCTCACTGCCGGGCGCGGCATCGTGCACTCCGAGATGTTCCCGCTGCTGGACCCAACCCACGACAACCCGCTGGAGTTGTTCCAGATCTGGCTCAATCTGCCTGCCAAGGCCAAGATGGTGGCGCCGCACTTCACCATGTTCTGGTCCGAGAAAATTCCTCGGCGTGTTGATACTGACGCCAATGGCAAGGCCACCGAAGTGTGCTGCGTGGCAGGCCACCTGGGTGCCCCCGATGCGTCGCAAGCCCTGACGCCACTGGCCCCGCCACCGGACTCATGGGCGTCCAGCGCGCAGGGTGACGTGGCCATCTGGACCCTCAAAATGCAAGCCGGCGCGCGCTGGACCCTGCCCGCCGCATTACTGCCCGGCACCCGCAGGCAGCTGTATTTCTTCAAAGGCAGCTCCCTCACCATCGCCGACCAAGCTGTCAGCCAGCATGCCGCGATTGAACTGGACGCCACCCAGGCGGTAGAACTCATCAACGGCCCGGACGTGTGCGAATGCCTGATGCTGCAGGGCAAGCCGATCGCCGAGCCGGTGGCGCAGTACGGCCCCTTTGTGATGAACACGCAGGCTGAAATCCACCAGGCCTTTGCTGACTACCGTCGCACCGAGTTCGGCGGCTGGCCCTACGCGGATAATGCGCCGGTGCATGGCAGGGAAACTGCCCGTTTTGCGAAACATGCTGACGGCCAGACCGAAACCCTGCCTCAGTAAGGTTCCGATAAAGACACCGTGTAAGCCTCCGTTTCAACCACCCTGTTTCAACCCCTCTACAACCGCCTATCACCATGATTCTCGAACTCGCCGACATCCGCATCGCCCCCGGCCAGCAGGCCGCCTTTGAAGAAGCCATCCAGCGCGGCGTGCGCGAAGTGGCCTCCAAGGCCAAGGGCTTTCAAGGCTACAAAGTCAACCGTGGCATTGAGTCGCCAGAGCGCTACGTCCTGCAGATTTTCTGGGACACGCTGGAAGACCACACGGTCGGCTTCCGGCAAGGGCCGCTGTTTGCGCAGTGGCGCGCCATCGTCGGGCCATTCTTTGCAGGCCCGCCGACCGTGGAGCACTTTGACCTGATCGCCAAATCGGCCTGATCACCGGCCTGACCTCCGGGCTAATTTGACAGACTGACTAAATGGCTGCGCACCACGCCATCCACGAGCCAGCGCGCCAGACGTCGGTGTTTGGCGAATTTGATGTCGTCGTGCTGGGCGGTGGCCCGGCGGGCATGGCAGCTGCGGTAGCGGCCGCACGGGCTTGCCGGTCTACCCTGCTGGTGGAGCGCTATGGCTTTCTGGGGGGCATGGGCACAGCAGCGGGCGTCACCAATTTCTGCGGCTTACATGCCAACGTGCATGGCGAAATCCGACAGGTGGTGCAGGGTGTGGCCAGCGACCTGCTGGCACGCATTGACCGGCTGGGTGGCCTGAGCGCACCGCACACAGTGTTTGGCAAGACCAGCGCGCAGGCCTATGACACCGCTGCCTACAAAATTGCAGCCGATGACCTGCTGCTTTCGGCCGGCGTCACGCTGCTGTTTCACGCCTTGGCGGTGGGCGTTACCCTGACCACGCCGCGCCAGGTGCAGTCGCTGCTGGTCGAGACGAAATCAGGCCGCGCCGCCATTTTGGGCCGGTGCTTCATCGACGCCTCGGGTGATGGCGACATGGCGGCCTGGGCCGGTGCCGCCTTTGACAAGGGCGACGCGGACGGCAACCTGCTGTACCCGTCCACTATGTTTCGCCTCAACGGCATTGACCCGCTGCGCGCAGGCCATGACTGGGGCCTGATTCCCCGCCTGATGCTGGAGGCCGAGGCCGCAGGCCGCTACCAATTTCCGCGCAAGACACCCATCGTGCGACCGCAAAAGAACCCATTGGAGTGGCGTGTCAACCTGACCCAGCTCGCCAACGCGCAGGGCATGGCGATGGACGGCACCAATGCACAGGAACTCAGCGACGCCGAAGTGCTGGGCCGCCGCCAGATTGCCAGCGTGGCTGGCTTTCTGAAAGAGGTGCCGGGGTTCGAGGCTTCGTACATCGTGGACATCGCCCCGCAGGTGGGCATTCGTGAGACACGGCGCGTGCGCGGCCTGTACCAGCTCACCGAATCCGACGTGCTGGACTGCGCCAGTTTTGACGACACCATGGGCGTGAACGGCTGGCCGCTGGAGCTGCACATGAAGGGCGATGTGGAGTTCCGCTGGCCCAGGATCCCCGAGAGCCGGGGCTTCAATCACCTGCCTTACCGCATGACGGTGCCACCCGCGCTGGACAACCTGTGGGTGGCTGGCCGCTGCGCGTCGATGACGCACGAGGCCCAGTCGGCCGCGCGCGTCACCGGTGCCTGTTTTGTAATGGGTCAGGCCGTGGGCACGGCAGCCGACCTGGCCCTGAAGGCTGATACAGTCTCCAGCGCTATTGATGTCAATACACTCCAGCAGCGGTTGAGAGCCGAAGGTGCCTGGCTGGGTCAGGGTGTGGATTGACGGCACCGTTTATTTCAATTTTCAACCAGAAGAGAACACGTCATGAGTTTTGTCATTACCCCCCCACAAGCCGTCTCGGTACCCGTCGTCGGAACCGCCGCGCGTTTTCCAGTTCAACGCATCTATTGCGTGGGCCGCAACTACGAAGAGCACGCCAAAGAGATGGGCTTTACCGGTCGCGAGCCGCCTTTTTTCTTCATCAAGCCTGCGAACACAGTGGTAGTTGCAAACGCCGGCGAGACGGCCACGGTGCCCTACCCCAGCCTGACCAAGAATTTCCACCATGAGGTGGAGCTGGTGGTGGCCATCGGCACCGGCGGCAAAGACATCAAGGCCGCTGATGCACACAAGCACATCTATGGCTACGCCGTGGGCCTGGACATGACCCGGCGCGACCTGCAAAACGAGATGAAGAAACTGGGCCGCCCCTGGTGCATCGGCAAGGCCTTTGACCATTCGTCGCCGATTGGCCCCATCACCCCTGTAGCCGCGGCAGGCGACGTGACCCAGGCCGAGATTTACCTGCAGGTCAACGGCCAGGACCGCCAGCGCAGCGTGGTCTCCAAGCTGATCTGGAACATTGCCGAAACCATAGAGCAGCTATCTGCCGCCTG
>JANOAP010000396.1:0-19843 GCA_031411175.1 Rhodoferax sp.
TGCTGCAGGGGACGCCGGTTGTCGATATCCAACCCCTGCGCGAATCAAAACTAACTAGCCTCGACTTGCAACACACGGCGGTGGATTCGCTCGAAGCGCTTCGGGGGCTGCCATTAGTGTCACTGATCATTGCACAAACTCGCGTGACTGACCTTGCGCCGTTGCGAGCTTCCCCGCTAAAGAAGCTCAACATTTCCTTCTGCAAGATTGACGACTTGAGCGCCTTGAAAGACTCCTCTTGCAGGCGCTTGACGATTTCGGGCGGTGTGCCTGCTGGCACATGCATGCCGTACCACTGCGATGTCTCAAAATTCTTGAAGCCCAGCTCGGCCACGGTGGGCACGTCGGGCATGGCGGGAATCCGCTGCAAGGTGCCCACGGCAATCGCGCGCAGCTTGCCTGCGCGTATGTACGCGCCCAGCGCGGGCATGCCGGCGCTGGAAGCCTGAGTGCGGCCAGACAACAAATCGGTCAACTGCGGGCCGGTGCCGCGATACGGAATGTGGGTGATGAACATACCCGTGACCAGCTTGAGGTATTCCATGGCCAGATGCCCCGCACTGGCATTGCCGGCCGAACCATAGTTGAGCTTGCCCGGATTGGCTTTGACGTAAACCACGAATTCCTGAAAATTTTTGGCCGGCACATCGGGGTGAATCACGAACACGTTGGGCACCTTGGCCAGCAGCGTGACGGGCATAAAGTCCTTGTTCACGTCATAGGGCTGGTTCTTCAGCATATAGGGGTTGACGGCCATCGTGCCCACATGGGTCAGGATCAGCGTGTGGCCGTCTGGCGTGGCCTTGGCGACCTCCTGCATGGCAATCGCCCCTGCGCCGCCGGGCTTGTTTTCAACGAAGACGCTCTGACCCAATTGCTTGGTGAGTTCTGCCGCCACGGAACGGGCCACGATCTCGGATGTACCGCCCGGTGCGAATGGCACCACAAACCGAATCGCTTTGGATGGCCAGCTGGACTGCGCCAGCAATGCGGGCGCAGCCATCATCGCGGCGGAAGCGCCCGCGGCTTGCAGCACACGTCGGCGAGACGGGGCGGCAACCGGGGAAGCGGAGAAAGCAGAAAATATGGGAGATGTGGTCATGGATGGCATCGCTGAAGAGGAACGAATGCGCCAGAAGAGCGCTGGCACTAGACAATGTGGAGCTTACGGCCCGTAAGCTGAAAAGAGCATCGGCACAAACCCGATTCAGTAAGCAGGGTTGCGCAATGACTCACCGGCGAGACACCTCGCCAGATTGTCCAGAAATATCTGCTCCACCTTGGCGGCGTTGCCATCCGAGAAGCCCGCGCTGTGGGGCGTGACGATGACATTGGGCAACTGCCACAAAGGTGAGTTTGTTTGCAGTGGCTCGTGAGCAAACACATCAAGATGGGCTCCGGCCAGCCTGCCGCTGCGCAATGCAGACACCAAAGAGGGCTCGTCCACCACCTCACCACGCGCAACGTTAATCAGGTGCGCCCCCTCGGGCAGGCAAGCCAGTGCATGCGCATCAATCAGGCCGCGTGTGATGTCGGTGAGCGGGCAGGCGAGCAGCAGCCAGTCGGCACGGGGCAGCACCGTCGTCAAGTCTTCAAACGCGACAGTCTCTACCTCCATATCCGCGCAGCTTGCACCGTGAGATGCATCACGCACCGTAGCGCTGCGGCGCACGGCCACCACCTTCAGCCCCACCGCCATCAGCAAGGCACCCAGCCGCTGCCCTACGGCCCCCCAACCTACGACCACCGCCGTCTGCCCTGCCAGATCACGCGGCAAGCCGGTGCCAATCAACGGTGCCCAGCGGCAATCGCGCTGCGCCGCCATCAACTGGGGAAATTTGCGCGCCAAGGACAACACACCGGCCAGCGCCGTTTGGGCCACCACATCCGCGTTGGCCCCGGGCGATGCGGTCACCTGCACGCCACGCTGGATCAGCGTCTGGTAAACGGCGCGGTCCGCGCCGGCTGAATGCACATGGACCCAGCGGAAAACTGTGCTTTGCAACAGGGCATCGTAAAAATGCTGCGTGTCAGGAAGGACCTCATGCTTGGTAGAAAGCCCGGTCACATCACGGGAAACAAATGCAATGTGAATGCCCGGATCGGGCCGCTTTAGCTCGGCGGGCGACACCAATACGTAAGGCCGAGCGCCCATGACCTGCGCCAGCCGGGCATCCAAACTGGCGCGTGCTGCGTCCGAAATCAGAATACGCAGCGTGGCGGTGTCACTCATTCAGCGACGGCCCCCGAGGCTTGCACGATGAGCCTCCACTTCTCAAATTCTTTCTGTGTGAAGCGGCCAAACTGCTCGGGCGTGCCCCCCACGGGGTCGGCACCTTCGCTCACCATCTGGGCTTCGAGCTGCGGCAGTATGTCGTTCACGGTTCGGTTCAGCAGCGCAACCACGGACGCGGGCGTGCCCTTGGGGGCGAAGAAGCCAAACCACGAACCCGCCTCGAACCCGGGGAAGCCCTTTTGTGCAACCGGAGGCACCTCAGGCAATGCGCGCGAAGGTTTCACGCTGGACACTGCCAGCGCGCGAAGTTTGCCCGCCTTGATGTGCTGTATGACCGAGGGGATGGTGGCAAACATGAATTGCAGTCGCCCGGCCAGCAGGTCGTTCAGCGCTGTGGCCCCCTTGTAGGGCACATGCAGAGTTTCCGCACCCATGCGCTGGCTCAGCATGTAGCTCGACAAATGAGACGAAGTGCCAATGCCGGTTGAGCCGTAGCTCAGTTTGCCAGGGTTGGCTTTGGCGTAAGCCACGAATTCTTCAATGGTCTTCGCCGGAACGGATGGATGCACCACCAGCACGTTGGGCACCTCGGCAATTTGCACGATGGGCACCAGGTCTTTCAGCGGGTCATAGGACAGGTTTTTATACAGGGTCTGGTTCACCGCAATCGGCCCCACCGAATTCACGATGAGTGTGTAGCCATCGGGCGCAGCGCGCACCACGCTCTCTGTACCAATGTTCCCCCCGGCACCGACCTTGTTGTCAATGACAAACGGCTGCTTCAGTCGTGCATTCATTTGCTGCGCCACTGCGCGCGTCAAAATATCTGTGGTACCACCAGCCGAGAACGCGACCACAATGCGCACGGGTTTGGTGGGATAGTCGTCAGCCCGCGCTGGGAGCGATGCAACGCCCACCAGCACCGCCAGCGTGGGTGCCAGAAAGCACGCCAGCGTTTTATGCAATGAAGCGTGCCGCAGCGATGACGTGAGCGTGGGCACAAGTGCCTTGGGGGTGTTCATTTCAATAGTCTCCATGCGTTTTCAAGTGCGAAAGCTCGGGTCCATGCGATCAAGCTTGCGCAACAGTGCTGGCCACTCCATCACACCGTAGGGGCGGCGCGTACCGGGTTGGTAGTTGCTCCAGGTTTCTTCAAGCACGGCTGGAGCCACCGTTTGCAAGGGGGTCTGGCAAGACATGGCCCCAATCTGCGAGCGGCAGGCCAGCTCTACGCGGTGCATCCAGTTGAAGGCTTCTCCTACAGTGCGGCCCACGGTGAGCACACCGTGGTTACGCAGAATCAGCGCCTCGCCCTGCCCCAGGTCACGCAGCAGAGACTCTTGTTCGTCCAGATTAAGCACCACGCCCTGGTAGTCGTGATAGCCAATTTTCAGGAACCGCATGGCCGTTTGCGTAATGGGCAGCAGCCCGCATTGCAATGCAGATACCGCCATGGACGCCCAGCTGTGGGTGTGGATGACACAGGCCACTTCGGGTCGGGCCTCATGCACCGCACTGTGGATGACGTAACCCGCCTTGTTGATGCCGTAGTTGAGGTCACCAAAGTCAGGCTTGGAAAGAATATTGCCCGCGTGGTCCACCTTGATCAGGCAAGAGGCCGTGATCTCTTCGTACATCATGCCGTAGGGGTTGATGAGAAACGACTCTTCCCCCGGCACGCGCGACGAGATGTGGTTGGCCATCATGTCGGCCATGCCGTAGTGTTCAACCAGCCGGTAGCATGCAGCCAGATCCACCCTGGCCTGCCATTCAGCCGGGCTGACCTGGTCTTTCATGGAAGGGATGTGCAGTACGCCGGGTGATGTCATGAAATGCTCCTGAATGCGTGTGCGGGAGATGGGGGTGAAAACGGGGTTTTAGGGAGACGGATGTGCGTCATTTTCAATCTCCGCCCAACTTCAACCGGCTGGGTTGCCGCTTTTCAATAGCGAACTTCAGCAGCGCGGCACAGCGGTAAATGCCATGTGCAAACTTGCCATAGGGCATGGTGGCAAACAAAGCCATCACCACGCCCAGGTGCACGGCCAGCAGCAGCCCCATGCTGGCCGTGTCGCGCAGCACCAGCAGTGCCAACCCCGTCAGGCTGGTGAAGAACAGCAGGGCGATAAAGGCCAGGTCCATCGGTTTTTGCTGTACATCGCCCTGCATGGGGTGGCGGCGCAGGTGCAACCAGAACAGGCCAGCCGGCCCCACCAGCAAGCCTATGCCACCCACGGTTCCCAGCAACACCGGTACGCTGGTGAAGGCATAGGGTGCATGCCAGCCAAAGGCGTAGTGGTACAGCGTGGCCACACTGGTCGCGGCAAAGCACAGCGCAAAACCGTAGAAGGTGGCGTGGTGAAACCGCCTGCGTGCCAATGTCCAGGCATCGTCTTCGTTGTTACAGCCCTCGCCGTGACCACCACCCAGGTAGGTCAGGCGCAGGGCGGCACGGGCCGCTTCCACGACCGCATCTGAAGGGGCTCCGCTAGAGGCGGCGCTGCTGGCAATGGCATCCGCAGGCGACACCTCGCGCCAGAAACGCCGCACGCCCATGCCAAGCGCCAGCGCGGCAAACAGGAAGATGGGCGCAAATAGGCTCACCAGCAGGTTGTGCGGAAAGATGGCGTAGAAATTGCCCGCCAGCGGCGCGTGGATCAGGCCCCCCCATGCGTTGCTGCCCTGCGCCATTGACTTGAGCGCCATGGCGAGCACCAGAAACAGCGCCAGCCCACCCGCCAGCGCCAAAGCCACAGTGAGGCCATTGCGCCGGTACAGGGCGCCAAACGCGCTGGGCCAGGCGAAGTCAGCATAGGTCTGGCCACGCACCTGCGCCATGGCTTGCGGCACATTCACCGCAAACTCGTGCGGCGGTGCGTACTGGCAGGCGTGCAGGCAGGCACCGCAGTTGTGGCACAAGTTGGCCAGGTAATGAATGTCGGCCTTGCCAAACTCCAGGCGGCGCGTCATGGCGGGGAACACGGCGCAAAACCCTTCGCAGTAGCGGCAGGCGTTGCATATTTGCATCTGACGCGCCACCTCGGCCTCTGGCGCGCTGAGTGCGCCACCGCCCATCCTGTCGCCCACCCAATGGCCATCTGCCAGCGCACGTGCATCGCGGGTCAGCGCTTCAAGCGTGGGGGGTTCAGGTGTGGTTGTGTCAGGCGACTGCAAGCTGGTTCTCCCTTTTTGCTACTGATTTCATAGCTGACTGTGCTGATTGCACCCCGGCAATACGCCCAAATGCCGTACCAATCGACATACCCACCCCGGCGGTGTAGCCCTTGCCCAGCACGTTGCCCGCCATCATCTCGCCCGCAACAAACAGGTTGCGGCTGGGCACGCCGCCAAAATGCACCGCGGTGGTTTCATCCGTTTTCAGGCCCAGGTAGGTGAAGGTGATGCCGGGCTTGACGGCATAGGCATAAAACGGCGCGGTGTCGATGGGGCGCGCCCAATGCGTTTTGGCAGGGTTTAGCGCTTCGGTGTGGCAGTCGTCCAGCGCGGTGTGGTCGAAGCTGCCCACGCGGCAGGCGGTGTTGTAGTCGGTCAGGGTTTGCATGAAGGTGGGCACATCCAGCCCCAGTTGCCGGGCCAGCTCGGGCAGACTGTTGGCACGCACGCCGGGAAACACGGGCGGCATGAAGCGGCCAGTGGCCTTGGCATCAATCACCGAGTAGGCCACCTGCCTCGGCTGCTGCGCCACCAGCCGCCCCCAGATGGCGTAGCGCTTGGGCCAAAAGTCTTCGCCCTCGTCGTAAAAGCGCTTGGCCTCGCGGTTGACCACCACGCCCAGCGACACGCAGTCGATGCGGGTGCAGATACCACCGTCATACAGCGGGGCGCGGGCATCAATGGCCACCATATGGGCCTGCGTGGGGTCGCCAATGCGGTCTGCGCCTGCGTCCAGCAAGTGCTTTAGCAGCACGCCCTGGTTGAAGCGTGTGCCACGAATCAGAAAATTGTCTGCTGGCCATTCACCCTGTGCGTTCTGGCCCCAGGCTTCGCGCAGCCAGGGCAGGTTGGACTCGAACCCGCCCGCGGCCAGCACACAGGCTTTGGCAGCAATGCGCTCCTGGCCGACGAAGGCGGCAACAAATTGCCCGTCCTTCAGTTCGAGCCGGTCTACCGGCGCGGTGTAGCGTATCTGCACACCCAGCTTCTCGGCACTGCGGTAATAGGCGTTGACCAACGCCTTGCCGCCGCCCATGAAGAAGGCGTTGGTGCGGCTCAAATGCAAGGTGCCCGAAAGCGACGGCTGAAAATGCACGCCGTGCTTGCGCATCCAGTCCCGGCAGTTGGACGAGGCCCGAATGGCGACGCGCGCCAGGTGTTCGTTGGTCTGGCCACCGGTCACCTTGTGCAGGTCTTGCCAGAATTCTTCTTCGGGGTAGGCATCGGTCAGCACGTCTTGCGGTGCGTCGTGCATGCAGCGCAGGTTGCGGGTGTGGCCCGAGTTGCCACCGCGCCACTCACGCGGAGCGGCTTCCAGCAGCATGACGCTGGCCCCGGCCTCGCGCGCCATCAGCGCCGCGCACAAAGCCGCGTTGCCACCGCCAATGACCAGCACATCTATGCTCAAAGCGACCTCCCCGTGATTACTTATTAGCAAGCACTGTAGGCTTTAAACCCGCATGGCGAAAGTACCGCGCGACGATGGGGCCATCACGATTCGTGATGGATGAGACGCGTACCCCGCCACAGGCCACTGCGCACCAGTTCGCGCGCGCAATCGGCCAGCACCACACGGGTGGCCAGCGCGGCGGGTGACAGCTCGTCGTCAGACAGGCTGCACAGCGCATTGGTGCGCCGCACCTGGGCATCGGCAATCTCAACCCAGTGAAAGCGCTGTGCAGCGTCGAGCATGCGGCCCAACGCCGCCCAGGGTTGCACCGTGTAGCCCAGCCCGGCGCTTACCGTGTCCATCAGCAGGGCCAAGGAATCAATCTCGGCCACCACATTGGGTTTGAATTTGGCGCGGGTGAACGCCGCGTCCAGCGTGCTGCGCAGGCCGTGCGCACCCGTGGGCAAGATCAGGGGCAACCCTTTAAGCTGGGCCACGCGCAGGGTACCGGTGCGCGCGCGGGCTTCATCTTCGGCAGCGGGGCGCGCACCCATCAGAAACAGTTTTTCTTCGAGCAGAGGCATCACGCTCCAGCGCCGGGCGGCATTGGTGTCAAACAGCACCGCCAGGTCGAGCTGGCGCGAGTTCAGCATGGTGGTGATGTGGCCCGACATGCTTTCAACCATGTGCAGGCGCACGTCGGGGTAACGCTCACGCATGGCGCACATCAGGGGCACGCCCAGCACCGACGCGGTGGTGGAGGCCAGCCCTACGCTCACCGAGCCGGTCAGCCGCGCCTGCTGAGCCGCCCGTGCGGCCTGCTCGGCATGGCGCAGGGCAAGCTGGGCCTCGCGAAAGAACGCCAGCCCGGCTTCGGTAGGCAGCACGCCTTTGCTGCTGCGCTGAAGCAGCCGGGTGGCCAGCTCGCTTTCAAGCCGGCTGATTTGCTGACTGAGTGCCGACTGCACCATGTTCAGCGCCTGCGCGGCACGGCTCAGGCTGCCCTGCTCAACGGCACAAACAAAGTAGCGAAGCTGGCGCAGTTCCATGGTAAATCTCTCAAAACAACAATGCCGGATGGCCTTCCGCTTTCAAATCGACTCTCGACCGGGCGGTTGTTACGCCTCTATCTTGTCATGAATGGCAGCGCTGCCCTCACGCCAGTAACCAGCGGCCTTGATCCATTTCGGGTTCAGTCCGCGCTCACCGACCAGGTACGTGCGCACGGCCTTGGCAGTTCCGGATTCGCAGGCGACCCAGGCGTGGATGTCACCAGGCGGCAGCCCCAGCGTTTCCAGTCGCTCCAGCAGCAGGGGCTGGCTGTCTGGAGCATGCCCGGACGCGCGGCCCTGTCGGTGCACCCACACCACGGTGACGTCGGCCAGGCTGTCAAACGCCTGCTCATCGGCAGGGCTATCGACTTCGGCTACGACCAGGACGGGCGCACCGGCGGGCAGCTCGGCCAGACGCCGCGCAATGGCGGGTAAGGCAGTGTCGTCACCGATGAGCAGATGGCCGTCAAAACAGCTGGGCAGAATGAACGAGCCACGCGGGCCGCCGATGCCCAATGTGTGGCCGACCTGCGCCTGCTCCGCCCAGGTAGTGGCCGGGCCTGCGTCGTGCAAGGCAAAGTCAATCTCTAGGGTCAAGGCTTGCGCATCAAAGCGGCGCGGCGTGTAGTCACGCATGGTAGGGCGCGGGCCGTCTTGAGGCGCACCAGAGCCGGGCGGACCGCTGGGCCAGACCAGCTCGCCAGTCAGCGGGTCCGGGAAGAAAACTTTGACGTGGTCGTCAAACCCGGGGCTGGTGAATCCGGCCAAATCCGGCCCGCCCAGCGTAATGCGGATCATGTGAGGCGTGAGCCGCTGGGTCTGCACCACGACCAACCGCCGCTGGCGGAGTTCGTGGCGCACACGCTGGGCGGTGCGATCTGGGGTGTGGTTTAAGGTGTTCATCAAATCCTTTCCAGGTTTTGTGCGGCGGTGTCCAGCACCTGGGCAAAGGCGTGGGCCTGGGCTTCGCTCAATGGTGCACCGCCAAGGCGCAGGCGCACGGCCATCTTGAAGTTTTCCATGGCGCGAACCACTTGCGGAGGGCGGCCCGGCTGGGGGCTACCGGCGTCCTGCATTCGGGCCAGCAGGGTATTGGCTTCAGCACGGTTGTCGGCCAGATAGGCCTGGCCGGCCTCCGTGATGCTGTACAGCTTGCGCCCGCCACCACTCTCGGCCATGGTGGTGTAGCCCAACTCTTCCAGCAGGGTGAGGGTGGGGTAGATCACGCCAGGACTGGGGCTGTAGCTGCCACCCAGGCGGTCGCCAATCTCCTTGATCAGCTCGTAACCGTGGCGTGGTTTGTCGTTGATGAGCTGGAGCAGCACCAGGCGAAGGCCGCCATGGCCAAACACCCGCCCACCCCGGCCCTCACCGCCGCCGCCGCGACCCTGATGAGGGTGGTCGCCACCACCGCGAATGCCGCAGCGCGCGCCACGGCCACCGCCGCGTGTTTCACCGTGCGAATCGCGTCCGTCACGGTCATCGCGTTCAATCCGGTTAAGGTGTTTGTGTTCAAGATGTCGCATATCAATTAATCCGTTTTAGTTTAGGTGTTATTACGATATATCTAAATTAGATCGAATACAAGTATTTTCTGGAATGCCCCTACATTTCAAAACGGTTATTGCGGACTCATTACAGACCCTTTGCAGGTCTTTTAGCGGTGCCATTCGAATGCCATTGACTGCGCCAGAACGGCCAGCGGCACCCGGCGGGGATAATTCCACCCCTATGCAAAAAAGCAAACAACGGGTGGTGGTCGGCTTGAGCGGCGGGGTGGACTCTGCGGTGACGGCGCACCTGCTGAAAGAACAGGGCTATGAGGTCATCGGCATCTTCATGAAGAACTGGGAAAATGACGACCGACCCGCAGGGTCGGGCAACGGCGACGATGCTGACGACGACGGCTACTGCACCTCGAACATCGACTTCGTGGATGCCGCCGCCGTGGCCGATGTGCTGGGCATTGAAATCGAGCACGTCAACTTCGCCACCGAATACAAAGACCGCGTGTTTGCCGAATTCCTGCGTGAATACAAGGCGGGCCGCACGCCCAACCCCGACATTTTGTGCAATGCCGAAATCAAGTTCAAATCATTTCTGGACCATGCCATGCGCTGGGGCGCAGAAAAGATCGCGACCGGGCACTACGCCCGCGTGCGGCTGAATGAGGGTACGGGCAAGCATGAGCTGCTCAAGGGCCTGGACCCGTCCAAAGACCAGAGTTATTTTTTGCACCGGCTCAACCAGGCGCAGTTGTCCAAAACGCTGTTCCCCGTGGGCGAGTTGCACAAGACCGAGGTGCGTCGCATCGCCACCGAGATCGGCTTGCCCAATGCGAAGAAAAAAGACTCGACCGGCATCTGCTTCATTGGCGAGCGCCCGTTTCGGGACTTTCTGAACCGCTACATCGCCAAGGAGCCCGGCCCCATCAAGGACGAACGTGGCCGTGTGCTGGGCCAGCACGTGGGCCTGAGCTTTTACACGCTGGGCCAGCGCCAGGGCATTGGCATTGGTGGCGTCAAAGCCAAGGGTGCCGACCTCAAGGCCGCGCAGGCACGCGGGCAGCGTGGCGTGGGCGAGCATCAACCCTGGTTTGTGGCCCGCAAGGACATCGAAAACAACACCTTGTGGGTAGTGCAGGGGCATGACCACGCATGGCTGCAATCGCTGAAACTGGATGCGCAGGATGCGAGCTGGGTTGCGGGTAATGCCCCCCTGCCTGGCCCCTACGCGGCCAAGAGCCGCTATCGCCAGGCTGATGCGCCTTGCACGCTGGGAACGGCCAGCATGGACGCATTCCACCTTGATTTCCCCGAGCCGCAATGGGCCGTCACACCAGGGCAGTCTGCTGTGCTGTATGACGGAGAAGTTTGCCTGGGTGGCGGCGTTATTGCTACTTAATATATAGCAAACTATTACACAAATACGGGGCCTAACTGCCGATCCAGATCTTTAATATCTGCCAGTGCGCCAGATAGCGGGTATCTCCGGGGTCAGAACCGGGCGCTTCATCCCATAATCCGGCTTCCTGACTTTCCGTTTTTCAACGGTTCACCCACTCGACACCCCTTATCGGACTATTGAGGATATTGCCATGACCACACGCCGCCAGTTCACCCAAGCCGCCGCAGCCGCCACCGTTCTGGGTGCGTTGCCCACAGGCTTTGTACAAGCGCAAGGGATGATTGATACCCTGCGCATCATCGTCGGCTTCCCACCCGGGGGCACGACTGACGCCTTTGCCCGGCGCATGGCCGAGAAGCTGCGCGGGGTTTACGCAACCAATGTGGTGGTGGAAAACAAGGCTGGCGCGGGCGGTCAAGTCGGCGTGATCACCCTGCGTGACTCACCGGCAGACGGGTCGGTCATGCTGTTTACGCCGGGTTCGATGATCACCATCTACCCGCACACTTATCCCAAGCTGCAGTACAAGCCATCCGACGTATTGCCTGTTGGCACGGGTATCTATACGGCCTTCGGCTTGGGCGTAGGCCCGGCCGTACCAGCCTCCGTGACCAACCTCAAGGAATTCATTGCCTGGCTCAAGGCCAACCCCAACATGGCCAACTACGGCACACCGGGTGCGGGCTCCATGCCACACATGGTCGCGGCACTCCTTGACAAAGCCGCTGGCACCAACATGAAGCAGATCGCGTACCGCGGCTCCGGCCCCGCCATCATCGAATTGCTGGGAGGCCAATTGCCATGCTTCTCGTCGCCGATTGGCGACTACCTGCAGCATCTGCCCAGCGGCAAAATTCGCCTGCTGGCCGTCACCGGCAAGACCCGCTCGCGTTATGCACCCAACGTACCCACTTATGTGGAACAAGGCTTTCCCGAGCTCGACATGGAAGAGTGGTTTGGCTTCTTCATGCCTGCGCGCACGCCTGTTGCCATTGCCACCCGGATGAACGATGCCTTGAAGACGTTGATACCCGCCAAGGACGTGGCAGACTTCGCCAACCCGATTGGCCTCGTACCCACGGCATCGCCAAGCATTGACGACTTCGCCAAAACCGTCAAGGCAGACTCTGACCTATGGGGCGGCTATGTGAAACGCATCGGGTTCACCGCCGAGTCCTGAGCTACTTCGCAAACAGCGAATCCAGATCTTTAAACGACTTGAACTCCAGCGCATTGCCGCTGGGGTCCAGGAAGAACATGGTCGCCTGCTCGCCCACTTCGCCCTTGAAGCGGACATAGGGTTCAATCACGAATTTTGTACCCGCTGCGGCCAGCCGGTCGGCCAGCGCCTGCCACTGCGCCATGGACAGCACTGCGCCAAAGTGAGGTACGGGCACGTTGTGGCCGTCCACCGCATTGGTGGGTTTGTCTGTGGCTGCGTTGTGAACCAGATGGGTCACGATCTGGTGGCCGTAAAAATTGAAATCAATCCATTCGTCCGAGCTGCGGCCTTCCGGGCAACCCAATACTTCGCCGTAAAACGTGCGGGCCGCGCCCAGGTTGTTGACCGGGAAAGCGAGGTGAAACGGGGGCAGTGAGGTGTTTGCAGATGTGCTCATGAAGTGCTCTGGGTGGGTTGAGTGATGGGGTTAAAACAAAGTGTGCCCGAAGTGTAGAAAAATTCAACCAACAATAAAAGCGATATATTTTTAGAATGAGTATGAAATTTATTGATTAATCAAAGGGCCCACTGACCATGTTGCGCGAGCTCCGCACCTTCATCGCCGTCACCCGCCACGGCACCTTTGCCGCCACGGGTGAGCGCCTGGGGCTCACGCAGTCGGCGGTCAGCACACAGATCAAGCGGCTCGAAGAAGAGCTGGGCTTTGCGCTGTTTGACCGCACCGGCCGGTCTGCCACGCTCAATGCCGCCGGGCGCGATACGCTGGTGCGGGCCGAAGAGCTGGTGACGCTGTTCTCCCGGTTGGGCGAGTTGCCGGGTGTCGACAAGGCGCAGGGCCTGTTGCGCATCGGGGCCATTGCGTCGGCGCAGTCTTCCTGGCTGGTGCGTGCGCTGGTGCCTTTCCGGCGGCAGTTTCCGGAAGTGCGCCTGCGCATCACACCCGGTGTGTCGTTGAACCTGCTGGACCAGGTGGACGCGGGTGAGCTGGACATGGCCATCATGATCCGCCCGCCGTTTGCCATCTTGCCGGAGCTGGCGTGGCACACCCTGCTGGCCGAGCCCTATGTGCTGGTGGTGCCGTCGCGGCTCAAAGAGGACGACTGGCGCACGCTGCTGCAAACTCAGCCGTTTTTGCGCTACGACCGGTCGTCGTTTGGTGGGCGGCTGGTGGAGCGGTTTCTGCGCAGCGCCAACCTGGCGGTGCAGGAGGCCATTGAGCTGGATGAACTCAATGGCATGGTCAAGATGGTTGCCAGCGGGCTGGGGGTGGCCTTGTTGCCGATGGCCGAATCCCATCTGCCCCTGCCGCGCGGCGTGCGCGCCATCCCGCTGGGTGAGAAGACGTTTTACCGCGAGATTGGCATGGTGCGGCGCAACCTGCACGACAACCTGGCTTTGTTGCGCCCGCTGGAAGACAGTTGCCGCCAGGCGGTTGCTTCAGCGAAAAAGCGAGGGTGACGGGCAGACGGTCAGAACGGAATATCGTCGTCCATGTCGTCAAACCCGCTGGACGACTTGGCCGCTGCAGGGGCCTGGCGCGGGGCCTGTGCCGCCGGACGTGAGGCGGGCGCGGGGCGCGAATAGCCACCGCCGCTGCCCCCACCACCGCTTCCACCACCTTCATCATCACCCGACGGCCCACCCATGCCCTGGCGGCTGCCCAGCATCTTCATCTCATCGGCTCGGATTTCGGTGGTGAATTTTTCCTGGCCATCCTTGTCGGTCCATTTGCGTGTGCGCAACGAGCCTTCCACATAGATCTGTGCGCCCTTGCGCAGATACTGTTCGACGATTTCAGCCAGGCGACCATTGAACACCACACGGTGCCATTCGGTGGCTTCACGCATTTCGTTGGACTGTTTGTCCTTCCACTTGTCCGTGGTAGCGATGGTGACGTTAGCCACGCGGTCGCCGTTGGGGAAAGAGCGAACTTCGGGGTCGCGGCCCAAATTGCCGACGATGATGACTTTGTTGACGGATGCCATTTTGAACTCCTCTAGATAAGCGTAATTATGCGACGTTGGCGCTTGCGACCTGATTGGCCCAGGCCGGGGCCACCATACGCCAGGCCACAACGAGCCAGAGCAGCACGGCACCAGCGCACACGGCAAACAGGCCCTCGCCCCCAACATGCTTCAGCAGCCATCCGCCCGCCACACCACCCGCAAAGAACCCGAGCGACTGCAAGGTGTTGTATATCCCCAGTGCTGCACCGCGTGAATGCGCGGGTGCCAGCCGGGAGGCCATGCTGGGCTGGCTGGCCTCCAGCACGTTGAAGCCGCAGAAAAACACAAACAGCAACACCGACAGCACCCCCAGGTGCGGTGGCGCCGAGGCGGCCCCCATGAGGCCAAGCTGCACCAAAGCAATCAGCCCCACGGCGCTCAGGAAGACAGCGCGCAGGTAGCCTTTTTTCTCCAGCCTGAACAGCGTCATGCCCATCACCACAAACGAGCCCAGCACAGCCGGCAGATACACCTGCCAATGCAGGTCTTTGTCCAACCCCGCCTGCACCAGCATAGCCGGCACAGCCACCCACATGGCCAGTTGAACGGCATGCAGCACAAACACCCCAAAATCAAGCCGCAGCAGGGCCGGATGACGCAGCACCTCAGCCAGACTGCCGCGTGCCGAGCCCTTGTGCGCCTCCTTGTGTTTCACCGGCTCAGCCGGCACCCACCAGATCACCACAGCAATGCCAACCAGTGCCAGTGAGCCCGTCAGTGCGAACAGGCCTGCCAAGCCGGTGTGGGCCACAAGAACGGGTGCCAGCACCAGAGACAGCGCAAACATCAGCCCGATGCTGGCCCCCACCATGGCCATGGCCTTGGTGCGCACCTCGTCACGCGTCTGGTCGGCCAGCAAAGCCGTCACTGCGGCCGAAATGGCACCCGCACCCTGAATGGCGCGCCCGGCGATCAGCCAGCCCAGCGTTTGCGATGTCGCCGCGATAAAACTGCCCACAGCAAACACCAGCAGGCCCGCCACGATGACGCGCTTGCGCCCCAACCGGTCGGATGCCATGCCAAAGGGGATCTGAAGCAGCCCCTGCGTCAGGCCATAAATACCCATGGCCAGACCGACCAGGGCGGGGTCATCGCCCCCTGGGTACTTTTGGGCTTCCAGCGCAAACACGGGCAGCACCAGGAAAAGGCCCAGCATGCGCAGGGCAAAAATGGTGGCCAGCGACGCACTGGCGCGCCGCTCCATGGGCGTCATGGCATGGGTCATGGCGAGGGGCGGGGCCTGGTTTGCAGCAGCGGGCAGGGAGTAGGCAGAAGCGGGCACGAAAAGTACGGGAAAAACACAGAAAAGCGGGAAAACGCCTTGGCACACAGGCCATGAACCAACGCCCCCATTGTCCCCTATCCTGCAACCAACAAGCGGCGTTGGGCAGGCCCCCCGGCCACCCACGTAACCCGTCCGTGTGAGAATTCCACATGACTGAATTTGACATCGCGATTGTGGGCGCTGGCATTGCCGGTGCGTCGCTGGCCTGGCGGCTGGCCGGGCAGCGCAGCGTGCTGCTGCTGGAGCGCGAGGCCCAGCCAGGCTATCACTCCACCGGGCGCTCTGCCGCCCTGTTCATGGAAAGCTATGGTCCGCCCACGGTGCGGGCCTTGACGCGGGCCAGCCGCGCTTTTTACGAGCAGCCACCACCCGGTTTTACCGAGGCACCGCTGTTGAAGCCGCGCGGCACCCTTTACCTGGCCACCCAGGGTCAAGAGTCGCTGATGGCGCACACCCGCGCCGAGTTGGCCGAAGGCTGCTCCGACCTGCGCGTGCTGGATGTGGCAGAGGTGCTGGCACGCGTGCCTTGCCTTAGGCCCGAGCTGGTGCGCGGGGCCTTGTATGACGGCACGGCGCAGGACATCGACGTCCATGCCCTGCATCAGGGATTCCTGCGCGGCTTTCGCCAGAGGGCCGTTGCAGGCGGCGAGCTGCGCAATGCCGTCACCCTGACCCAGGCTCGCCATGACGGCCAGCGCTGGCATTTGCAGTTTGCGGATGGCCAGATGCTGACGGCACGCACCGTCGTCAATGCAGCCGGTGCCTGGGCCGATGAACTGGCCGCCCAGTTTGGCGCGCGGCCTGTCGGGCTGGTGCCGCACCGGCGCAGCGCGTTCACGTTCAAGCCGCCCGTTGGTATCGATGTCTCGGGCTGGCCCGCCGTGATCGGTGTGGATGAGAGCTACTACTTCAAACCCGATGCGGGCCAACTGCTCGGTTCGCCAGCCAATGCCGACCCCACCGTGCCGCATGACGTGGTGCCCGAGGAGCTTGACATCGCCACCGGCATTTACCAGATTGAAACCGTTTCCACCCTGCGCATCCACCGCCCCACCAGCACCTGGGCCGGTCTGCGCTCTTTCGTGCCAGATGGTGAACTGGTGATTGGCCATGATGGCGAATGCCCTGGTTTCTTCTGGCTGGCGGCACAGGGTGGCTATGGCATCCAGAGTGCGGCAGGTGCCAGCGCGCTGGCAGATGCGCTGCTGCGCGAAGTGCCTTTGCCCGATGAGCTGGTGCGGCAAGGCATTGACGCCGGAGCTGTGTCGCCCGCCCGGCTTAACCGCCCGAAATAGCGCGGTTGCTGGGCCAAAGTCCGGCCCCAATTGCCGGGTCAAGCGGGTTTAACTATCATTGAGGGTTTCCCCGACCCGAGCACTCGCCATTTTGAACTCCCCCACCGACGGCATCCATCTCGCCTCAAACCGCGACGACAAGGATCTCGAAGCCGAACTCAACGGCAAGTACCTTGCCATGGCCTTGCAGCAGCAAAACATCAGCATCCGCGGGGCGCGTACCCATAATCTGAAAAACATCGACCTTGACATCCCGCGCAACCGGCTGGTGGTGATCACGGGCCTCTCTGGCTCGGGCAAGTCGTCGCTGGCATTTGACACGTTGTACGCCGAAGGCCAGCGCCGTTATGTGGAGAGTTTGAGTACTTACGCGCGGCAGTTTTTGCAGCTCATGGACAAGCCCGATGTGGACGTGATTGAGGGCCTCTCGCCCGCCATCTCCATCGAGCAGAAAGCCACCAGCCACAACCCGCGCTCCACGGTGGGCACGGTGACCGAGATTCATGACTACCTGCGCCTGCTGTTTGCACGCGCCGGCACGCCGCACTGCCCGGACCACGACCTGCCGCTGCAAGCCCAGACCGTGAGCCAGATGGTGGATGCCGTGTTGGCTCTGCCCGAAGACACCCGGCTGATGATTCTGGCGCCGCTGGCGCGTGAAAAAAAAGGCGAGTTTCTGGACGTGTTTGCCGACATGCAGGCGCAAGGGTATGTGCGTTTTCGGGTGGACGGTGTGGCCTGCGAGTTTGATGCCCTGCCCAAACTCAAGAAGACCGAGAAACACGACATTGACGTGGTGGTGGACCGCATCAAGGTGCGTCATGCCACCGAAGGGCAGGAGGGCACCCAACTGCGCCAGCGCCTGGCCGAAAGTTTCGAGGCCGCATTGCGCCTGGCCGATGGCCGGGCCATCGCCATGGAGATGCCAGGCGATACCGCTGCTGAAGGTGTCATCAAAAATGATAGCGATTCACGCGCTCTGGACGGGCATCACAGCCCTAAAGAGCACCTGTTTAACGCCAAATTTGCCTGCCCGGTGTGCAGTTATTCGATCCAGGAGCTCGAACCGCGGTTGTTCTCGTTCAACTCGCCCGTGGGGGCCTGCCCGGCCTGCGACGGCCTGGGGCATCAGGAGTTTTTTGACCCGGCACGTGTGGTGGCCTTCCCCACCCTGAGCCTGGCCAGTGGGGCCATCAAGGGCTGGGACCGGCGCAATGGCTATTATTTTTCGATGCTGGAGAGCCTAGCCAAACACTACAAGTTTGACCTGGAGCTGGCGTTTGAATCACTGCCACCGGAGATTCAGCACGCGGTTCTGCAGGGCTCGGGTGAAGAAGAAATCAAGTTCAGCTACGTGATGGACTCGGGTGCTTCCCAAGGCAAGAAGCTCACCCGCAAACACCCGTTCGAGGGCATCATCCCCAACATGCAGCGGCGTTACCGCGAGACCGACTCGGCCTTGGTGCGCGAAGACCTCTCCCGTTACCGCAGCACCCAGCCGTGTACCGAATGTGGTGGCTCGCGTCTGCGCAAGGAGGCGAGGCATGTGAAGCTGGGCGAGGGGCCTGGCGCACGCGCCATTTTTGAGGTGAGTCACTCAACATTACGTGACTGCTTCGCCTACTTCAGCACCCTCACACTCACCGGTGCCAAGGGGGACATTGCCGCCAAGGTGGTACGCGAAATCAGCCTGCGCCTGAAGTTTTTGAACGACGTGGGCTTGAGTTATTTGAGCCTGGACCGCAGCGCCGAAACCCTGAGCGGCGGCGAGTCGCAGCGTATTCGCCTGGCCTCGCAAATTGGCTCGGGCCTGACGGGCGTGATGTACGTGTTGGACGAACCCAGCATTGGCCTGCACCAGCGCGACAACGACCGGTTGATTGCCACGCTGAAACACCTGCGTGACATTGGCAACAGCGTGATTGTGGTGGAGCATGACGAAGACATGATTCGTGCCGCCGACCACGTGATCGACATGGGCCCTGGTGCCGGTGTACACGGCGGGCGCGTGATGGCACAGGGCACGTTTGCCCAGGTGCGCGACAACCCCGATTCACTCACCGGCCAGTACCTGGCGCAAACACTGCAGATTGCCGTGCCCAAGCGCCGCACGCCGTGGTTGCCTGCGGTGAAATCCAACGACAGTCCGGACAAATACAAGTCGTCCCGTTTCCCGCAAAGCCCTGCTGCCGCGCGCCGCGCCGAACGTGAATCCGTGCACCAGGCCACGCTGGGCGCCATGCAGGCGCTGCGGGTGGTGGGTGCCACCGGCCACAACCTCAAAAACGTCAGTGTGGAGATCCCTGTCGGCCTGCTCACCTGTGTGACCGGTGTCTCCGGCTCGGGCAAGTCCACCCTGGTGAACGACACGCTGTACGCCGCCGTGGCCCGCACGCTGTACCGCGCCCACGAAGAACCTGCCGCACACGAAGCCATTGAAGGCATTGAGCACTTTGACAAGGTCATCAACGTCGACCAGTCGCCGATTGGCCGCACACCGCGCAGCAACCCCGCCACCTACACCGGGCTGTTCACGCCCATCCGCGAGTTGATGAGTGAAATGCCCACGGCGCGTGAACGTGGTTATGGCCCCGGGCGTTTCAGCTTCAACGTGGCGGGTGGCCCCTGCGAGGCCAGCCAGGGCGACGGCATGGTCAAGGTGGAGATGCACTTTTTGCCCGACGTGTATGTACCCTGCGATGTGTGCAAAGGCATGCGTTACAACCGCGAAACGCTGGAGGTGCAATACAAGGGCAAAAACATCGCGCAGATTCTGGACATGACGGTGGAAGCCGCTTATGCCTTCCTGAGCGCCGTGCCTACCCTGGCGCGCAAGTTACACACGCTGCTGGACGTGGGCCTGTCGTACATCCGGCTGGGCCAGGCGGCCACCACCCTGTCGGGCGGCGAGGCGCAACGTGTGAAGCTGGCCCTGGAACTGAGCAAACGTGACACCGGCCGCACGCTCTACATCCTGGACGAACCCACCACGGGCCTGCATTTTGCCGACATCGACCTGCTGCTGAAAGTGCTGCACCAGTTGCGTGATGCGGGCAATACCATCGTGGTGATCGAACACAACCTGGACGTGATCAAAACCGCCGACTGGCTGATCGACATGGGGCCGGAAGGTGGCTCCGGCGGTGGGCAGGTGGTGGGGGTGGGCACCCCTGAAGATTTGGCGGCCAACGCGGCCAGCCATACGGGGCGGTATCTGGCTCGGCTGCTCTAACCGCAATAAATATATAAGCCGCTCGTCCTGAGCTTGGTCGAAGGGCCCTTCGATCAAGCTCAGGACGAACGGAAATTTGGGCC
>JANOAP010000397.1:0-29100 GCA_031411175.1 Rhodoferax sp.
CGCCAACCCGCTAGTGATCTACCACGGTGGGGGCTGCCCGGATGGCTTTGCGGCGGCGCTGGCGGCCTGGCTTTATTTTGAGGGCCAAGCCCAGTTTCTCGGGCTCGACCATGGCGAAGTCAAAGCGGTTGGTGAATTGCCTGCGCTGGACGGCCGCGTGGTTTACATCCTGGATTTCTCGTTTCCGCTGGAACTCATGCAAGCGATTGATGTGCGCGCCGCCAAGCTGGTGGTGCTGGACCACCATAAAAGCGCGGCCGAGTCGCTGACCGGCTTCGCCTGCCGCTGTGGGGTGGTGCATTTCGACATGAAAAAATCAGGTGCGCGCCTGGCCTGGGAGTTCTTTCAGCCGGACCGGCCGTTACCGGACCTGGTCCGCTGCGTGGAAGACCGTGACATCTGGGTCTGGCAATATGCCGACAGCAAGGCGTTTCTGGCGGCACTGGACATGGAACCTTACGAGTTTGCCCGCTGGGCAGACATTGCTGCATTTGATGTGCCCAAGATGGCCGCCTTCAGCGCGCGCGGCCAGGCCATGGACGAGAAATTCAGCAAACTTGCCGCCGATATGGCCGAGGGTGCCCAGCCTGTCGTCTTCAATGGTGTCAAAGGCTTGATGCTTAACGCACCCAGTGTGTTTCACAGCCTGATTGGCGAAACCCTTTCTCTTCAAAGCGGCACTTTCGCCCTGATGTGGAACGCCCACAAAAGCGGCGGCATCAAGGTCGGGCTGCGTTCGCAACCCGGCTTTGACTGCATTCCCCTGGCCAGCAGCATGGGCGGCGGCGGCCACGCGCAGGCCTGTGGTTTCAAGATGGCGGTTGACCAATTGCCAGCGTTGCTGGGTGGTCAATTCCAGGCGCCCCAAGTACCCTCCATTCAAGCTGGAAAGTAAGAACACCCATGGCCATTCAATGGTTCCCTGGTCACATGCATCTGACCAAAAAGGCCATCCAGGAGCGCATCAAGGAGACCGATGTCGTCGTCGAGATGCTGGATGCCCGCCTGCCTGGCTCCAGCGCCAACCCCATGCTGGCCGAGCTGACCCGCGGCAAACCTGCACTCAAGCTGCTCAACAAGCAGGACTTGGCCGATGCGGCACGCACCGAGCTGTGGCTGGCCCACTACAACGCCTTGCCGGGCACCCGGGCCTTTGGGCTGGACGCCAGCGTCAGCGCCCCGGCCCAGCACATCATCAGCGCCTGTCACGCGCTGGCACCGACACGGGGCAGCATGAGCAAACCCATGCGGGTGTTGATTTGCGGCATACCCAATGTGGGCAAATCAACGTTGATCAACACGCTGGCTGCCAAACGGGCCACCAAGACGGGTGATGAAGCGGGCATTACCCGGGTCGAGCAGCGCATTACGCTGGCTGACGGCTTTTACCTGTTTGATACGCCAGGCGTGCTGTGGCCGCGCATCATAGTGGCCCAAAGCGGCTACAACCTGGCGGCCAGCGGTGCCATTGGCCGCAACGCCTTTGACGAAGAAGAGGTGGCGCTCGAACTGTTGGCCTACTTAAAGCAGCACTACGCCAGCCAGGTCGAACTACGCTACAAAATCAGCGGTGTGGCCGAGTTGACGGACGATGAACTGCTGAGCGCGATTGGCCGCAAGCGTGGGGCACTGCAAAGCGGCAACCGAGTCAATTTGCAGAAGGCGGCGGAGATCGCTATCTACGATTTTCGGGCCATGGAGCTGGGCCGGGTGACGCTGGAGACGCCCGAAGAATTTGCGAATTGGCTGGCTGCCGGGCAACTGGTGGATGCCGAGCGCCAGGTCAAGAAGACGAAGCAGAAGGTGACGCAAAAGGCGAAACCTGAGCGCCCCGACTGACTGGGCGACTCAGGTGTTACCGCCGCGCAGCACGATATCCGAGCACGGATAGGCCACGCAGGGCAGCACGTAGCCTTCCAGCTTTTCTTCGGCGCTCAGGCCAGGCCAGTCAATCTCGTAGCGCACCTGGCCCTGTTCCAGCAGGCCGACACAGGTGCGGCACGTGCCGTTGCGGCAGGAGCTGGGCCAGGCAACGGCGCCCTGTTCGGCGGAGGTCAACAAAGGCTGGTTTGTCCACGCATCAAACTGCTGGCCGCCAGGCTCGACGCGGGCCGCGAAAAATAGGGGGATGTCCGCAGCAGGGTGCATGGCGGCATTGTAGGCAGGCCCTGGCGTAGACTGTGTCAGAAACCCGTAGATACGACACAAAACCAAACGGATGGAGACTCCAATTTATGTCCCAACTGACCAGCGCTCCCACCCTTTCCGCAGTGTTGGACGCACACACCAGCGATCCCGCCGTCATGGGCTGGATGACCGGCTCGCCACCGCCGCCTGACAAGGTGATTCAGTTCGCAAATGGCGGCACCGTGCGGTTCCCCCAGACCCGCTGGTCCTATAGCCACGTCCGGCAAATGGTCCCCACGACAAACGTCTCGCGGGGCAGTGGCCTGGTTTGCCCATTGCCCAGAGCCGAGCGACCTGATATTGATGCCGTGACCTTCAATGTGATGGGCAGCGGCGATGCCATGACCTGGGCTCAGTCCCTCGCTGCCAATTTCACCGACGGTATTGTGGTGCTGCACCACGGGCGCATCGTGTACGAGCGTTACTTCGGTGCGCTCCAGCCCATGGGCCAGCACATCGCCATGTCCGTTTCCAAGTCATTCTTTGGCACTATCGGTGCGATGCTCGTGGACGAGGGCACGCTGGATGAGTCGGCCCTGGTTTCAAGTTACGTCCCCGAGTTGAAGCCAACGGGCTTTGGCGATGCCACCGTGCGCCAACTGCTCGATATGACCACCGGCATCCAGTATTCTGAAAATTATTCAGATCCCAAAGCTGAAATCTGGGCCCATGTGCGGGCTGGCAACGTGATCCCCCGGCCACCGGGATACACCGGCCCCCAAAGCTTTTATGAGTACCTGCAGACCGTGCAGAAGGAAGGTGCGCACGGCCAGGCCTTTGCCTACAAGACGGTGAATACCGACGCGCTGGGCTGGGTGATCAGCCGCGTCACTGGCAAATCCGTGGGTGCCAACTTGCAGGAGCGCATCTGGGGCAGGCTGGGCGCCGAGCAGGACGCCTATTTCACGGTGGACTCCGTGGGCAACGAATTCGCAGGTGGCGGTCTGAACACGGGCTTGCGTGACATGGCGCGGTTTGGCGAGATGATGCGCCTGGACGGGCAATTCAACGGCCAGCAAATCGTGCCCCAAAGCGTGGTGGCAGACATTCGCAACGGGAGCGACCAAGCCAATTTTGCCAAGGCCGCCTACCAGACGCTTCCTGGCTGGAGCTATCGCAACATGTGGTGGGTATCTCACAACGGGCACGGGGCATTTACGGCCCGGGGCGTGCATGGCCAGGCGATTTATATTGACCCGAAGGCCGGGATGGTGATTGCGCGCTATGCGTCGCACCCTGTGGCGGCAAATGTGGCGTTTGACCCCACATCGCTGCCCGCGTACCACGCGTTGGCCCGGCATTTGATGCATGAAAGCCCATGAAATCCGGCAATGGCCACTGCTGTTGGCCGGGGTGTCCTTGGCTGGGGCAGAGCGTGCTTGGTCAGCTATGTAAAATACAGTGCTGAGCGGTACGCAGCACCCCAAACGCAGATTTGTGTCATCCATTCGGCGGTATATTCGCCCGACTGGTCTGTTCCTAAATCTCTGGAGTCGCTTCATGATGTCAATTCTCGTAACCCTATTTGTAGGCCTTATCGTTGGTTTCATTGCCCGTGCCGTCAAGCCCGGTGACGACAAGCTGGGCTGGATCATGACCGCGCTGCTTGGCGTCGGCGGGTCGTTCATAGCCAACTATGCGGGTGTTGCGATGGGGCTGTACAAGCAAGGCGAGATTGCTGGCTGGATTGCATCCGTGATCGGTGCGGTAATCCTTTTGGTCATTTACAGCGTGGTGAAAAAGGCCGCTTCCTGAAACGGCCAATGGTCGCCTGACGCCGCTGTCAGCGGCCCGCGACTCATTTGGCCGCACCTCATATGATTGAGTCCGGCGTATAATGGCGGGTTATTCCTGCATCAGCTAGTCGTCTGAAGCTTCTGCGGGGCAGGCGTTCCCCTCGCGTCCAAAACCCCGCCCCGTGTGCCAGGTTCAAGTCGTCAGGGCGATGCACTCCGGCGAGTTGCTTGCCGGTATTTCTTTAGACCAACACCCGTCCGTGGCAGCCAGAAGCTTGTTGCGGCAAACGGCGCACCGCCAATCCTCCTGGCGCCGCGTTGAAGGACAACACTACATGGCCAAAGAAGAACTCATTGAAATGCGCGGCAAGGTGAATGAGGTGCTGCCTGATTCACGCTTTCGAGTCACGCTGGAAAACGGGCATGAGCTGATTGCCTACACCGGCGGCAAGATGCGCAAGCACCACATCCGCATCATTGCCGGTGATGACGTGTCGCTCGAACTGTCGCCGTATGACCTGTCCAAGGGCCGCATCATGTTCCGCCACATTGCCGGTCGGGGCGGCCCAGCCCAGCGTTGAGATGACTCTTACTCAGCCTTGATGTTGAGGTCTTTCACCAGGCGGCTCCACTTGGTGACTTCGCTTTCAACGTAGCGCCGCAGCGCGGGGCGGTCCAAATTTGACGTCTCCAGTGACAGCGACTGAAATCGGTCCTGCAACGATTTGGCACTTAACGCCTTGTTGATTTCCGAATTCAGCAAATCCAGCACTGCAGGGGGCGTCTTTTGCGGCGCAAACACCGCAAACCAGGTGTTGGTCTCAAAGTCTTTATAACCCAGCTCGTTCAATGTGGGCACATCCGGCAACGCCGGGCTGCGCTTGAGTGACATGACAGCAATCGGGCGTACCTTGCCAGTTTTGGCAAACGGTACGGCAGGTGGCATGGACGTGGACGCAATCGGTACCTGGCCACTGACCACGGCATTGGTGGCGGCTGCCGGCTGGTACGGCACATGGGTCACGTCCACTTTGGCATAGCCGCGAAAAAGCCATTCAGCGCCCAACTGGGTCGTGGTGCCGTTGCCGGATGAGGCATAGGCCATCTTGCTGGTGCGCGCCAGAGCCAGCAGCTCAGCCAGATTATTGGCCTTCACATCCGGATGCACATACAGCAGGTTGGGCGTTGCAGCCGCCAGTGCGACGGGTTGCAAGTCATTGATGGCGTCGTAACCGGCGTTGGCAAACAAGGTCGGGTTGACCGTGTAAGCCACGCTGTGAAACAGCAAGGTATAGCCATCAGCCGGTGAATTCATCACGCCGACGGTCGCAATGTTGCCGCCCGCACCCGGTTTGTTTTCGACCACAACCGGTTGCCCCAGCGCGGATGACAACTGTTCGCCCAAGACCCGCGCAACGATATCTGTCGAGCTGCCGGGTGCAAAGGCCACGACAAAGCGGATAGGCTTATCCGGAAAAGCCGCACGCGCTGGCGAGGCGATTGACGCGGCAGCGAGAAGGGCAATCAAATACAGTTTCATGGGCAGACTCCAGAGGATGGAAGCGTCGAGACTAATCCATGAACTGCGGTCTGACGCCAGGCAATCAAGGCGTTTTCCTAGTGCTTTCCCTGATCGCTCAACCCTCCAGGAAGTTACCCGCTGAAAACTTGACGGGGGGGGCGTCCGGATCAAAGCTCACGCCCGCAGGGTCTTTGCCCTCGCTCACCGCCTTCAACTGCTTTTGCAGCAGGCGGCGCAGCATGACGATGCCCATGTCTGACATGGCGAGAAATTCCTCGGAATGCTTGGCAATGTCACCCTGGCTGACCTGCGCCTCGTAGTCGCCAGGGTAGGTGCGGCGCTCTGCCTCGGTCAAATCTTCCCAGTACTTGCCATTGCGGGTGGAGCGCATCCGTTTGATCTCGCCTTTTTCCCGCACGCGCGCCACGTTGTAGATGCGAAAGCTGTGGTCGTCAATAGGCAACACCCAGCCCAGCATCTCCACCATGCCATGGCGCTTGACAAGCGGGTTGGGTATCACGCGCAGCGTCGGCAGGCCCGCCTCGCTGATACGGTGCAGGGTCTTGCCGTCGGCCAGCTTGCGGCGCGAGATGGTGCGCACGCTGATGTCGCCGGTCTCCCACTTGACCTCGGGCATCACGGCCATCTGCTCGACAAACTGCGTGCCGCTGAAGCTGGAATGCAAAATGACCACGTGGAAAGGGTCCACCAGGTTCTCATAGTGCTGAAGCCAGTTGCAGGGAATGACCTGCGGGCCACCGCCGCCCACACTGCTGTCGTCGGCTTCGAGGAACTCGCCCTCTTCGAAGGTTTCCATGCATTCGTAGCGTGGCAGCACCGGCTTCTTGTCGGGTGGGCCCATGTAAGCCCACACCATGCCGTACTGCTCTTGCACCGGGTACCAGGGCTGGCGCACCTTGCCGCAGCTTTTGGCACCGGATTCGGGCTCGCAGGGCTGCTCCACGCAATGGCCCTGCACATCAAACAGCCAGCCGTGGTAGCAGCAACGGATGCCACGCTCCTCGACCTTGCCAAAATACAGCGAGCTGCCGCGGTGCGCGCAATGGGGATAGACCAGGCCGGGGCGGCCGGTTTTGTCGCGGAACAAAATCAGGTCTTCGCCCAGCACACGCACCTTGCGCGGTGTGTCGGTGGCATCAGCCAGCAGGCCAATGGGGTGCCAGTAGCGGCGCAACAGCTCACCCATGGGGGTGCCGACACCGACCTCGGTCAACTCTTTTTTGTAAGTGGGCTGGGGGCGGCCATAGGCGGTGCCGGTGTCGGCGGCGATGGGGATTACCCGGTGTGGCAAGGTGGCGCTGTCGTTCATGGTGCTTCCTGCTGTTGTCATGTTGCGGTTATTCAGCCGTCACGCCGGCTGCCTTGATCAGCTCGGCCACGCGGGGGTAATCGGCCTTGAAGGCCTCGGCAAACTGCGTGGGCGTGTTGACCAGCGGCTCCAGGCCAAACGCCACCAGCTTGGCGGTGACCTCGGGCATGCGCGTGATGTCACGCAGGGCGGTGACCCAGGCCTCAACAATAGGCTGCGGCAGCCTGGCCGGCCCATACACACCCAGCCAGCTGTCGATGTCAAAACCCTGAAAGCCCTGCTCGGTAAACGTGGGCACGGTGGGCGAACCCGACAAGCGGCGCGTGCCGGTCACGCCCAGCACTTTCATCTTGCCTGCCTGAACGTGGCCCCGCGCGGTCGAGGGGTTGGCCCACGCAAAATCCAGCGCGTCGCCAAACAGGTCGTTGTGCACGGCGGCTTCGGCCTTGTAGGGCGCGTGCAACACCTTGATGCCGGTCTGGCGTTGCAGCAGCTCGGTGAACAGGTGGGCCGACGAGCCTGTGCCCCAGGTGCCATAGCTCAGGGGTTTGGGCTGCTTTTTGGCAAATTCAACGAATTCCTTGATGTTGTTGTAGGGTGCATTGGCGCGCGCCACCATCATGGGGCCGCCGGTGGCCAGCATGGACAGGGCGGTGAAGTCCTTGACCGGGTCGTACGGCACCTTGGCCTGGAGAATGGGCACGTTCACATGGGTCAGTGGCAAGGTGAACATCACCGTATGCCCGTCGGGCGCGGCCTTGGCCACATAGTCTGCGGCGATGAGGCCACTGGCACCCGGCTTGGCGTCCACAATGACCGACTGGCCCCAGCGTTGCTGGAGCTTTTCGGCATAGACTCGGGCAATCACGTCGATGGGCCCACCTGCCGTGCCAAACGGCACAATGCGAATAACCCGGTTGGGGAAGGGCGCTGGCGTTGGGGTTTGCGCCCAAAGAGGAGTTGAGGTGACCGCGGCGGTTGCGGCGGCGCCTGTCATGAAAATTCTTCGGCTGAGTGTCACGGGCTGTCTCCGGTTTTTGGTATGACGTGACTATGCAGCAGATGGGCTCGTGGGGGCAATTCAAACGTTTGGATATGAGATATGAACCAGCGTGATATCCGCAGCCTGGACATCGGCATGCTCCGCACCTTTGATGCGCTGATGCAGGAGCGCAGTGTCTCCCGCGCCGCTGACCGCCTGTTTCTGAGCCAGCCAGCGGTCAGCGCATCGCTCAATCGCCTGCGTGATACCTTTGCAGACCCGCTTTTCACGCGCACATCTCATGGCGTGGTGCCCACGGGCAAGGCGCTGGCGCTGGCCACCCAAATTGGCAAGGTACTGGCTGACCTGGCGGCGCTGCTGGAGGAAGATCAGCCGTTTGACCCCGCCCATTCCGCCCGAATCTTCCGCATCACCGGCTCGGACCATGCCGGGCAACTCGTGCTGCCCACGCTGGGCCGCATGCTGGCCCAGGCGGGCTCTGCCATCCGGCTGGTGTGGGAGCCCCCGGGTACCTGGCCGCTTGCCGACAGGCTGCGAAAGGGGGACCTTGACCTGGCGGTGGTGGCGCGCATTCATCCGCCGCGTGACCTGGAGCTGGTGGTCATGTATGAAGACACCTACGTCTATGTCACTCGCCACGGCCATCCCCAGGCGGGCCGGGCTGTCACGCTGGACAGCTTCTGCGCCACACCCCAGGTATTTCTGGGCTACGGCACCTCGGCGCTGGAAGATGTGATCGATGACACCTTGAGCCGCACCGGGCACCAGCGCCTGACCCAGATCGCCGTAAGCAGTTTTGGCCAGATCATCGACCTGCTGCAGCACAGCGACCACGGGGCAGTGGTGGCGTCCCGTGTGGCACATGCCCATGCCGATGCGCTGTGCATTCACACCCTGCCGTTTGAGCTGCCCAAGTACCAGATGCTGCTGTGCTGGGACGCCAGGGCAAGTGCCGACGCGGGTGTGCAATGGCTTAAAGGCCCAATCCTCCAGATTCTGGTGCCCGGCCCGCCCCCAACTCACTCAACTTCCCCAACGCCACACAATGGCATCACCGTCTAAAAAGGCTTTTTTAAAATGACCCACCCATCTCCTCGGCTGGAAGTGCGCCCGCGTGACCTGTCTGCCTACGCGCATGGCAATGTCGGTGTTGACTATGTGCACCGGTTTGAATCCGGCAAGCCCGGCCCCCATGTGCTGATCAACGCACTGACCCATGGCAACGAGATCTGCGGCATGGTGGCTGCGACCCATTTGCTGGACACAAAGGTGCGCCCAAAAATTGGAACGCTGACAGTCAGCTTTGCCAATGTCGAAGCCTACAACGCCTTTGATGAAGCCAAACCGTTCGAGAACCGTCAGCTGGTGCACAACCTCAACCGGGTCTGGTCCGCCGAATGGCTGGACGGCAACGACGACAGCCCTGAGTTGCGCCGTGCCCGTGTGCTGCGGCCGGTGGTGATTGCCGCCGACCACATTCTTGATATTCACTCCACCAGCCAGGACGTGACGCCGTTCTGGGTCTATCCGGCGTTCGCGCGCAACGCGGTCGTGGCGCGGTCCATTGGCCAGCCCTCGGTGCATATGGTCATGCCCAACGGTTTGGGCTCGGGCACGCCGCTCATCCAGCACGGCGCGCACGGTTTGGCATCAGGCTCGGGCGTGGCCTTGGTGGCCGAATGCGGCCAGCACTTTTTGCAATCCAGTGCCGATGTGGCGACCGGGGTGGCGCTGGATTTTCTGGCCCACTTCGGGTTGATTGACCGCCGAACCGACGCAGCGGCACCTGGGGTGCAGCGCCGGTTTGAGCTGCTACAGACCCTTGTGATTAAGACGCCCGAGTTTGCCTTCACGCGGCCCCTGGTGGGTTTCGAGGCGTTTGCCAAAGGCGAGCTGATCGCCACCGACGGGGCTGAGGAAATTCGGGCACCGTGTGATGACTGCACGGTGATGATGCCCGCGCGCGCGGCCATTGTGGGGCGCGAAGGCGTCTACCTCACACGCCCGCTGAAAGACTGAGGCGGGTCGAACCTCACACCAAGGATGCGCTTCTTTGCCCGCTCGGCGCCTGGGTTGAGTCCGGCGAAATCGGGAATGCCTGGGCTGGGCTCGACGGTCCGCCCCGCGTCACGTAATTCATGCGCTGATTTCGCTCAGCCACGCCGCTGCCTCGCCGCAAGTTGGACAGTTTTTTGGCCCTGATCCGCACCGAATGGCGCAGTGCAAGCGTTCCCACGCCCAGCAGAATCAGAATAAAGCCCGAAATCTGCAAACCCGTTGCCAACGGCGGAGCCAAAACCTGAGGCGTTAGATGGGTCGCCAGAAACTGCGGTGCCAGCACGAACAAGGCACCCGTTGCCGTTGCGGCAATGCCTTTTTCAAGCAAAGATTTCAATGCTCGCCCATGCTGCCTGTCCGTTGTGGACGTTGTCATGTTTTCCTCCCTGAACTCCACTGGTTTTTATTGTGAAGCGGCGCTATTTTAGTAGCGTTTATCGGCTATGGCAGGTCAATTCCAAGAAAACTGGCGAGTGCTGGCGTTGCCATGGCACCGTTGTTGGTGACAACCTGGCCAGTGCGGACATTCTTTGCGACGATGTAGGGCACCGACGTCACCCCCAGGCTATTGAACAGCTCCGTGTTTTTCTTGATGGTCTGCTCCAGATCAGCCGGAACGCTGGCCGAGGCCGCCATGCCTCCCGTTCCTGCCAGGAGAGATGTCTCGTGGTCAGCCATGGCTTGCGCGGGATTGGCTGCAGACAACAAGGCGGCCCCTTGCGGAGCGCTCTTGGGGCTGATGAAGGCCACAGGAACCCAGACGAACTTGATCTTCTTCTGCAGCGGCACGGAGGCCTCCCACAAATGGCCGCAATGCGGGCACTGCGGGTCGAACAAGACATAGACAGTGTTAGCGCTCATCATGGCGCCCACGGCAAAACCCTTGGCCTGTGTTGAAACGGCCTCCAGCGGGTTGCTTGAATTGGCTGCGGCTACGGCCTTGTCGGGCGACTCTTTGGGCGAACAGCCCGTCAGTGTGAGCGCGAGGGCAGTCGCCCATGCCAGCGCGAGCTTTGTAATGTTCAAAATAACTCCTTTAATCCAGCTTGGCACCGGACTCCTTGACCACCTTGGCCCACTTGGCGGTTTCCGCCTGAATCAGCGTGGCCAGCGATTCTGGCGTGCCAGGGGCGACATCCAGCCCCAGTGTGGTGAGCTTTTCGCGCACGTCAGGCAAGTTCAACACACGCACGGTTTCGGCATTGATGCGCGCGAGCACCTCTTTGGGCAGACCCGCTGGTGCCATCAACGCAAACCAGGAGGTCGCTTCAAAACCAGGCAGACCCGACTCGGCGATGGTCGGGATATTGGGGGCTGCGGCAGAGCGCGTGGCACTGGTTACCGCGATGGCGCGCACTTCACCGGCCTTGACCAGGGGCAGGGCTGACGGCATGTTGTCAAAGATCATGGTGATGCGCCCGCCCAGCAGGTCCGGTACAGCTTGTGCCCGGCCCTTGTAGGGAATATGCTGCATCTTCACACCTGCCAGGGTGTTAAACAGCTCGCCCGACAGGTGAATCGATGTGCCACTGCCGGATGAGCCAAAGGTCAGTGGCGTTTTGCCTGCCAGAGCGATGAGCTCCTTGACGCTTTTGGCGGGCACCGTGTTGTTGACCACCAGCAGATTTGGCGTGGCGGCCAGAAAGCTCACAGGTGTGAAGTCCTTGATGTTGTTGTAGGGCATGTTGGCATACAGCGCCGGGTTGATGGCGTGCGTGCCCACGGTGGCAATCAACAGCGTGGTGCCATCGCCTGCGCTCTTGGCGACAAAGTCAGAACCTATGTTGCCGCCGGCACCGGGTTTGTTGTCCACCGTGAAGGTTTGCCCCAGTGCCTGGCCCCACTTGTCGGCCAGCACGCGCGCCAGCGTGTCGGGCGCACCGCCGGGCGGAAACGTCACGACGATCTTGACGGGTTTGGTGGGCCAGGCTGCTGCGGACTGGGCGTGAGCTGCTGACAATAGCGAGCCGGACATTACGCCCAGCAATGCTGTGGCGAGCGTGAGAAACCTGACGGTTGAAATGGCTTGCATGGAAAAGTCTCCTGAGTTATTTGAATTACCGGTCTACAGTATCGCAAAGCGTTTGCTACCTGGCCCGCCAACCTTGGACGAACGCACCATACCGACAAACAGGCCGCAGATCAGGTAGTGCTGCCAGCCGAGGGGAAAGAGTGGAGACAGATGGGTCATGTCGAGAGATTATCCGCAAGCCAGACCGGCAGCAGGTTGTTTGCAGGCATGGGGGTGGCCAAGCGGATGGGTTTCATCAGAAATTCCTGGTAAAGCAGGGCGCTGGCCCACATAGAATATGCTTGGTTAGCTACATAAAATGTAGCAATTTAGGCCAATTCAAACAGGAGACAAAATGAGCACCATAACGGATCCCCTGACCGAGCGTCTGAGCCGCTGCTACACCGGTGCAGTTCACGATGTGTTGCGCGCCATGGGGCATGACAACTGCGTGCTGCCCCCGACGCTGCGTCCGCTGGACCCCACCATCAAAGTTGCCGGTAAGGTCTGGACCGTGGCCGGCTACATGGACCGTACGCGTTCGGCGCATGACACCCTGGTGGGGTGGACCACGTTGCTGTCCAAAGCGCCTTCAGGTCATGTGGTGGTGTGCCAGCCGCACAACCAGGAAGTGGCTCTGATGGGCGAGCTGTCGGCCGAAACCCTCAAGGACAAAGGCGTGCTGGGCTATGTGGTGGACGGCGGCTGCCGAGACACCGACTTCATCCTGGCGCAACGCTTTCCGGTGTTTCACACGTTCTTCACACCGTCTGACATTGCGGCGCGCTGGATGCCGGACCGCTACGGTGAGCCGGTCACCATCGGCACCGTGACCATCAGCACAGGCGACTATATTTTGGGCGACCGGGATGGCCTGGTGGTCATCCCGTCGGCGCTGGTTGAGGAAGCCCTGACCCGCACAGAAGCAGTCTCGCAGCTGGAAAATAAGGTGCGGGATGCCATACGCAGCGGAATGGACCCGGTCGATGCCTACCTGAAATTCGGCAAATTCTGACCCATTCACGCCTTCAAGGAGCCAACGCCATGCCACGCCTTCAACCCCTGCCACCTGAAACAACGCCCGAGCTCAAAGACCATTTTGACTTCTTCGTGGGCACACTGGGCTTCACGCCCAACAGTGTGTTGACCATGCAGCGCAAGCCCAAACTGGTGCGTGCCTTTGCGCAACTCAACGGCGCGGTGATGGACCCGCTGGGCGATGTGGATCTGGGCTTTCGTCGCCTGATCGGCCATGTAGTCAGCAAAGTATCTGGCTGCCTGTATTGCCAGGCGCACACGCTGCTGGGGGCTCACAATTTTGGCGTGAGCGACGCCAAGCTTGCCGATGTGTGGACCTATGCCACCAGCCCGCATTACAGCCAGCGCGAGCGCCTGGCCATGGACTTTGCGCTGGCGGCATCAAGCCAACCCAACGCCGTGACTGATGATCAGTTTGCTGAATTGCAGCAACACTGGAGTGATGGCGAGATCACGGAAATCCTGGGTGTGGTGGCCATGTTTGCCTTCCTCAATCGCTGGAACGACACCATGGCCACGCCACTGGAGGCACCCGCAATTGCCGTGGCTGCCCAAGCAGTGGGTGCGCAGGGGTGGATGGTGGGTAAGCATGTGTGAGCCAATTCCAATGTGTAGACCTCCGGCTTGAACGACTTTGGTTTGTTTTGCCTGCGGCATCCGGTTGGATAGACTCGCTCTGCCATGCTTACCGCCGAACATCTTCGTGACCTGCGAATCGACCCCCGGTTGCATCCGCGTGGGCAGCCCCACCTGAGTGCGGCGAGCGGGCTGGTGCGCGCGGGGCAGCGGCTGTATGTGGTGGCTGACGATGAACACCATCTGGGGGTGTTTGACGACATGGCCCTTACCGGCACCACGACCCAGGTCACCACCGCGCCGGGCAGTCTGCTGCGCTTGCTCGACGGCGACCTGCCACTGAAGCCCGGTCAACGCAAAAAGGCAAAGCCTGACCTGGAGTCGCTGGCGCTGCTGCCCGCATTGCCAGGGTGCCCGCATGGTGCATTGCTGGCGCTGGGTTCGGGCTCCCGGCCGAACCGCGAAACCGGCGTGTTGATGGCGCTGGATGGGCAAGGTGCGGCTAATGGGCGCATCGCCAGGGTGGATCTGGGCGTACTCTACGCACCGCTAAGGGCGCAGTTTACCGATCTGAACATTGAAGGGGCGTTTGTCGCCAGTGGCGAACTGCACCTGTTGCATCGTGGCAATCGGGGCGATGCCCGTAACGCCTGTATCCGTTATGACTGGAACCAGGTCGCGCCCTGGCTGACCGGGCAGCGCACTCGGGCACCGGTCGCCAAAGGTGTGCAGTTGATCCGCTTGGGTGAAGCAGGTGGCGTGCCCCTGGGTCTGACCGATGGCGCGGCCCTGTCTTGCGGTGCATGGGTCTTCACGGCGGTGGCGGAAGACACGGCCGACAGTTTTTCGGATGGCGCTTGCGTGGGCTCTGCCGTGGGCATCGTGGGGCCAGAGGGGCAAGTGCGCCAGCTTCAGGCCTTGCACGGCGCGCCCAAGGTGGAGGGCGTTGCGGTGCAGGCCGATAGCCACCAGCTTGTGCTGACACTGGTCACTGACCCCGACAACCCGGCAGTGGCATCCCAACTGCTGCAGGTGCGGTGGGCACCCGGTGAACCGGGTTGATAACACGGGTTTCCCCGCCTTCTGGCAACTGAACCCGCTGCTAGACTGGCCTGAGTATTCAGAACACCGGGAGACCTTTCATGCTTGATTCGAGCCACACATCACGTCGTCAGTTTTTGTCTGCCACGGCTGCCCTGGGTGCCGGTGCACTGGTGCCTGATGCCGTCGCGCAGACGGCCAAATGGCCTAGCAAGCCGATCCGCATCGTGGTGGCTTTTCCGCCGGGCGGCCTGACCGACGCCTATGCACGCCTGTATGCCGAGCAGCTTACCGCCAAGCTGGGGGTGTCTGTCGTTGTGGACAACAAACCCGGCGGTGGTGCCATCATTGGCATTGATGCCGTGGCCAAGTCGCCCGCCGATGGCTACACGCTGCTCATGACAACCTCTGGCACGGTGTGGCAAAACCGGGTGCTTTATACCAAGCTGCCCTACAACCTGGACAAGGACCTCACGCCGATTGCCAACTTCCCGTCCGGCCCGCTGGTGGTAGCCGTCTCTGAGAAAGTGCCAGCCAAAAACATGCGCGAGTTCGTTGAGTTTGCCAAGACCAACACCACGTCCATGGGCAGTTACGCGCCGGGTTCGTACCCGCATATGGTGGCTGACCAGACCAACCGCCGCGAGGGCAGCAAGATTTTGACCGTGCATTACCGCGGCGAGTCGCCCATGTGGGTGGACGTGGCTTCCGGGCAATTGCAGATTGCCATTGGTAGCTACCAGGCTTTCAACACCGTTGCCGGGCGGGGCGTGCGCGCCATCGGCGTGACGGGGGGCTACCGTTCGCCCAAGTTGCCTGACGTGCCCACGCTGGTGGAGCAGGGCCTGACCGATACCCTGGTGGGGCTGGAAGGTGGCCTGCCGCTGATGGCGCCCGCAGGCACGCCCGAGGCCGTGCTCAAGCTGCTGTCCAGCGTGGTGGTTGAAGGGGCCAACTCTGAGCGTTCTGCCAAGCTGCGCGAGTCTTTTGCCATCCCGAACAAGCCCAAGAACCTGGCCGACACCCGGCGAGACTGGGAGCGAGATGTACCGGTTTGGGTGAAGCTGGCGGTGGACTTGGGCATCAAGCTGGACTAAGCAGCATCACAAATCCACGGCATAGCGCACCAGCATCTGCGCCTGGGTTTCTGCTGGAATGTCACCGCCAATCTGCGCCTTGAGCATCTCGCCCATCGACGGCAGGCTTGTGCGGTCAATGTGGCGGCTTGGGTCCCACAGGGCGGAGCGCATCAAGGCCTTGGCGCAGTGCAGATAAGCAGCCTGCACGCTGACACGAATCGCCAGCTTGGGTGTGCGTTTGGCGTCGGCACAGGCATTGCGGTCAGCCTCGTCGTCTGACAGTGTGGCCGTGCCGTTCACGCGCAGGGTTTCATCCATGCCGGGCACCAGAAACAGCAGGCCCACACGCCCGGTCTGCACAATATTTTGCAGGGTGTCCAGCCGGTTGTTACCGGGCGAATCGAGAATCAGCAGGGTGCCATTGCCCTGCACCTTGACAAAGCCAGGCTCGCCGCCGCGTGGCGACGCATCCAGGTCACCACCCGCGCCCGAGCTGGACACCACCACCAGCGGCGATAGCGCGATGAAACGGACGCAATGCGCGTCAAGCAACGGGAGCTCTTTTTTGACAGATCGCTCGCGCGCATTGCCATAGAGCCTGCGTAGTTCTTCAATGCTCGTGATGGTCATGGGGGCCTTTCGCGTGGCTTGTGCCTCATCGGTATCGGATCAGCATTATCGGACAGCACCCGGCCGAAGGTCGCGCTTTGCATACCGCGCAAGTCTCTGCTCGTCCTACACGCCCGTGCCGCATTGGGGCGAACAATGGATTTTTCCATTCACGAATCAGGAGACCTTATGAAATCCAAACTTATCACTGCCCTTTTGGCGGCCTCGGCCGCATCCTTTGGCCTCGCGTTGCCGCCCGCTATGGCGCAAGGGACGAGCACGCCCGTTATTGACCGCGCACAGCAGCAAATCAGCGCCCGCATCCGCCAAGGCATGGCCTCCGGCCACATCACGCCATCTGAAGCGCGGGACCTCTTCAGGCGCGACCGGGAGATTGAGCAGCACGAGATCCGGGTGAAGTCTAGCGGCAACGTGACGCCACAAGAGCGCCAGCAATTAAGGGCCGAACTGGACGGGCTCTCCGCCGAGGTGGAACGCATGATCTCCAACAGCGCCGTGGTGACGGGCTACGGCAACGCAACCAGCAACACGCCTGGCATCGACAGCACGCAGGCGAACCTCAGCGCGCGCATTGACGAGGGTGTGCGCACCGGGCGCATCAACCAGCGCGAGGCGGACCGGCTGCACCGGCGCGAGCGTGAGATTGCGCGCCATGAGGCGGCGTACAAGCGTGATGGTGTGGTGACGCAACAAGAGCGCCGCCAGTTGCGCGACGAGCTGTCACGGCTCAGCGCAGACGTGGACCGCCTGGTGAGCAACAGGCCGCGCAGTCAGCGCAACGAACCAAGGGGTTGAACCGCGACCCAGGTCGGGGCAACAGGCTAGCCGCGGGCTATAACCGCGCAGGCAATGCGTGGGCCGGAATTACCTGTAGGCTGAGTTTTGAAGTCGTCCGGATCGCGGTGAACGATCAGGCCATGGCCGATCACATCGGTCGCGCCATCACCCACGGTGATTGACGTTGACGTGTAGCTGAAGCGGGCTACGCCACTGGCGTCGGCTTTCAGACTCATCAGGTCACCCGCATGGTGCTCGCTGTGCTCATGAGCGCCATGCGCCTTGCCCTGCGGGTTGAAATGCCCGCCCGTGCTCATGCCGTCGCCACTGGAGCAGTCGCCCTTGTCGTGCACGTGAAAACCGTGCTCCTTGTTGGGAGCCAGGCCCCGGACTTCACCCGACACCAGCACGGCGTTGCCCTGTTTGACAAATGTCACCATCCCTGTGGCTGTGTTGCCTGTGGTGGGCGCGAGGTGTGCCGTGGCTTTGGGGCCCGTGGGGTAAGCGGCGCAGGCCGAAACCAGAATAGCGGCTGCAATGGGTGTGCTGAGTTTGATCATGGAGGTGGGGTTGCACGGGCTGGTGTTACCTGCGGCGCAGGGGATTGTCGTGGACGATGCCCCAGGAATCTTCGCGCGACACGCGATTGCCGGTGCTCTTTTGGCGAACGACCTCGACCGCCTGCTCCAGCGCAGGCGAATGCGCGGGCCGCTGATTGGCATACCACAGCGCAAACCCGACTGCACCAATGATCACGGCAATGCCCAGCACGATTTGCAGCGCGCTGATCCATACACTGCGTTTTGAATCGTCGTCCATGCGACTAGTCTACTAACGGAAGGTTCTAAAGGCAAGAATTACCTAACGCCGGCATCCGTCCCATCCCAGTGCTGCCACGGGCGGCAGGTCACGCGAGATGCAGTGCCATTGCTCACCCGCATCGGGGCTGATCCACAGGCCGCCGGTGGTGGACGACATGGCCAGCGTGGCGCGATCGGGTGCCAGTTCCAGGCAGTGGCGGTACACCAGGTGGTACGCGTGGGCCTGGGGCAGTCCCTGGCTGAAGGTCTTGAAGGTGGCACCGCCATCATCGGTGCGGTTCACCACCATCTTCCCGTCCACGGCAAAGCGGTGCGCGTCTGACACCGCAGGCACAAACCAGGCGCGCTGTGGGTCGGCCGGGTCACAGGCTACCGCAAAACCGAAGCCCGAAGGCGCGGGGGCGGCAATGCCCGCCCAGTGCTGCCCGCCGTTGGTGGAGCGGTACAGCCCGCAGTGGTGCTGCACCCACAGCACATCGGGCTGTGCGGCGCACTGCACCATGCGGTGTGGGTCCTGGGTGTTCTGATCCTGCGCACTATCGGCAGGCAGGTAGTCGGCCGTCATGCCTTCGGCCGTCAACGCCCAAGTCTTTCCCCCATCCATGGTTTGCCACACGCCGCCGCAAGAGATGGCCACCGAGATGTGCTGCGCGTTGCGCGGGTCCACCAGCACCGAATGCATGCCGGGGAAATCATTGCCACCGCCAAACCAGCCCAGGCGGCGCGGGTCTTCCCACAGCGGCTGGTTGAGCGCCCAGCTCAGGCCACCGTCTTCCGACTTGAACAAGCCTGCCGGCATGCAGCCAGCCCACAGCGTGCCGGGCTCGTCTACACCGCCAGCGGTCAGGCTCCAGATCATCTCCACGTTCCAGGGTGTGGTGTCCGCCGCCAACGGGCCTTCTGCGGGCTTGGGCGGAAACGCCGGGGCCGTCACCTCGACCCAGTTTGCACCGGCATCCGTGCTCTTGCGCAGCTTCACCCCGAAGTGGCCCATGCGCAGTGCGGCATACCAGTGCCCGTCGCGCGGGTCCACCAGCACCTGCGTGACCGGGTCCCCCGCAAAGTGATGGCTGGCAATAGCCCACTGCGCGCCCTGGCCGCGCACGACGAACAGCCCTTTGCGGCTGGCTACCAACAAGGTTTGCATGAATGAGTCTCCGTGGTGTTGTGTTGTGCGACCGGTTAGCCGCCAGTCAAGGCCTGAATGACCAGCACGGCGTCGCCGCTGGCCAGGGGCTGGTTCAGGTTCTGGCGGTCCAGCAGCATGGTCTTGTTCACAAAAACAGCCACGTGCTTGCGGATGTGGCCCTGGTCGTCAAACACGTAATGCGCCAGCTCCGGCGCGGCCAGCAGGGCAGTACCCAGCACAGTACGCAGACTGCCCACCGCCACGCTTTGCGGCGCGCATTCCACGTGGCGGCGCAGGCTGGCCGCAAATTCCACCGTCACCATGAATACCCCTTCATTCAGAGTGCGAAGTATCGCCATGGCGGGCGTATTGCGCAAGGTGAGGCCGGTTGGGTTTGATGGATGGGTTTACCCGTCGCTATCAGTCAAATCAATCGATAGCTCTCGTGGAGTGTGCTTGGTCAGCTATTAAAAATGTAGCTAATGGGGTTTCCCGGAGCCCGGGTGATTGCCCCAAGCCATCATTCTCGGATTTAATGGAGGTCTATCAAAACGGAGACCTCGATGAACCCCACCATTCGCCGCCAGACGCTGGGCGATGTGCTGCGCCGCACGGCACAGCGCGTGCCTGCCAAGACCGCCATCATCTGTGGCGACACCCAATGGACCTACGCTGAATTTGATGCGTTGGTCTCTCGCCTGGCGGCGGGGCTGTCGGGCATGGGGGTGGTGCAGGGCGAACGGGTGGCGGTGCTGGCGCGCAACTCGCATGCGTTTGCTGCACTGCGCTTTGCGCTGGCGCGTCTGGGCGCAGTGCTGGTGCCGATTAACTTCATGCTGAAAGCGGAAGAGGTGGCCTACATCCTGCGCCACGCCGGTGCCCGCACCCTGGCCACTGACAGCGGTTTGGCCGACCTGGCGCGTGCCGCAGCCGCACTGGACACCCAGGTGCGTGAATTCATCTGGATGCCGTCAGAAGACCCCAGCGACGCGGCCCCTGGCATGCACCGGTTTGAGGTGCTGGCGGCTTGCACGGCGGCCTTGCCCGAGGTCACGCTGACCAGCTATGACCTGGCGCAGATTGTCTACACCAGCGGCACCGAATCAACCCCCAAGGGCGCGATGCTCACGCACGATGCCGTGCTGTGGCAGTACGTGAGCTGCGTGGTGGATGCCGAGATTGCCGCAGACGACATGGCCCTGCACGCGCTGCCGCTGTACCACTGCGCCCAGCTGGATGTGTTCTTTGGCCCCGCCATCTTCGTGGGCAGCACCAATGTGATCACGGCCAAGCCGGTGCCCGACAACCTGCTGATGCTGATGGAGAAATTTGGCATCACCAGTTTCTTTGCGCCACCCACGGTGTGGATTGCGCTGCTGCGCTCACCCCTGCTGGATGCCGACAAAATCGCCAGCCTGGCCAAGGGCTACTACGGCGCGTCCATCATGCCGGTGGAGGTGCTGCGCGAACTGGCGGCGCGCCTGCCCAAAGTGCGGTTGTGGAACCTGTACGGCCAGACCGAGATTGCACCGCTGGCCACCATGCTGGGGCCGGATGACCAGTTGCGCAAGCCCGGCTCCTGTGGCCGCGCCGTGCTCAATGTAGAGACGCGGGTGGTGGACGACCAGATGCGTGATGTGCCACCGGGCGAAGTGGGTGAAATCGTGCACCGCTCACCGCACCTGATGCTGGGCTACTTTCATGATGACGAGCGCACGCGCGCCTCGTTTGAGGGCGACTGGTTTCACAGTGGCGACCTGGCCACCATTGACGACGAAGGCTTCATCACCGTGGTGGACCGCAAGAAAGACATGATCAAGACCGGTGGCGAAAATGTCGCCAGCCGCGAGGTGGAAGAGATGATTTACCGCCTGCCCCAGGAGAGCGATGTGGCCGTGATTGGCCTGCCCGACCCCCGCTGGGTGGAAGCCGTAACCGCCGTGATTGTGCTCAAGAGCGGGCAGACGCTGGCAGAGGCCGATGTGATCGCACATTGCACCACTCACATGGCCACTTTCAAGAGTCCGAAGCGCGTGGTGTTTACCGACAGCCTGCCCAAGAACCCCAGTGGCAAGCTGCTCAAGCGGGAATTGCGGCAGAGCTACGCCATTGGGGCCTGAATCTCCCCACAACCAATCTTCAGGATGGGCCAGGCTTGAATACGCTTTGCAAGGCCTTGAGGGTGTCGCGCACGGCCTCTTCCTGGCGGTTGCCGTTGCCCACAGTCACGCCAACTGTTGCCCCTTTGGTCGTGCAGGCCCCCGCCCATCTGAAAACGCTGGTTGCCGCCGTACGGAGGTCAGCTCCCTCGGGAGCCAGGAGCGCACCAGTGCGCAGGAACCTTGGTGTCAGTGGCTCGTCGAGATTGACAACCAGCGGGTTGCAGGTGTTGGTGACGGTGGCATCTGCAACAACGGTGGCCGCGCTGTCTTCGTCATAGCCGTGTGCTGCGCCTTCGTAGACCTTGGTGGTCACGCCGTAGCCGCGCGCCGCAAGAAAACGGGTGTACTCCTGACAAGCGGCTGCCGGATACCAGTCATCTTTTTCTGCGAGGAAAACAAATGAGGGCGCCGGGCTGGGCTTGTTTTCGACAAAGTTGTAGTGGCACACCGGGTAGTGGCTCACCGTGGTTGCAAAGCGCAACTGTGAATCGCCCAGCACGGCCTGGCGGAACCGCTCGTGAACAACATACTGCGCGGTGATCCCACCCATGGAAAACCCGACAAATGCAATGCGCGCGGGATCAACGCGGGGATGACTGGACAGCAGGGCCAGCGCCCTGAATGCATCGGCTATCAGAAAAGCCCCGTTGAAGTCAGAAGCGCCCTTGGCCCACATGCCTTTCATGTTGCGTGGCCCAAATGAGTCGACCACCAGCACGGCATAACCGGCGTCGTTGAATGACTTGGCCCAGCGGGAATACAGCACGGGCTTGATGCCGCCCACGGTGTGGCCAATCACAATGGCAGGCACCTTGGCTTCGCCTGCCGGGAGCAAAAGCTTGCCACCAATCTTTATCGGCTTGCGGTCAAACGTGCCCGTGGCCAGCGCATTGTGGCCGGAGGGCATGAAGCTGGTGAATTCGATATCGCCACTGCGCCCGTCAGCCAGGCTGTCGGTTGGCTGTGCCTCCAGCTGGCCCGACAGCACGGCAAGGAGAAAAAATACGGCAGCGGTGAATCGCATGGGCAGGTCTCTTGGTCGGGATGGTTGGGATGGTTTGCATCTGGGAACGCGATCAAGTATCCCGTAACGGGTCCGGCCGATCAAGCGCCACCAGAAAGACCCCGTCAGCAGTTTTGAGCAGGCACTCATCCAGGTCGCTGCATGGCTTGCATCAACCAGGCGCATATCCTGCACAGTGGCTCGCAGCATTGGCAGGTCTTGTCGGAGCTTACACGCAAGGCCAAGCTTCAAGGCGGGCAATTTCACGATGCGCGCATTGCCGCCATCTGCATTGAAAACGGTGTCTCGGTGTTGTGGAGCGCAGACCGGGATTTTGGACGCTTCAAGGCTCTGAAAACACTCAACCCACTGGTGTGAAAGGCAGATTGAGGCAATTTCAGGGCCTTTACGGTCGCTTGCCAAATTCGACCGTCTCGGTGGTCCACGCCAGTGCCTGTGCGCTCAGGGTGAAACCCAGGCCGGGCCGGTCGGGCACCCACATGCGGCCATCGCGCAGATCCAGTTGCTCGTTGAACATGGGGCCTAGCCACTCAAAATGCTCCAGCCAGGGTTCTTCGGGGTAGGCCGCTGCCAGGTGCAAGTGGATCTCCATGGCAAAGTGCGGTGCCAGCTTGCGGCCCTTGAACGAACCCAGTTGCATGATCTGCAAAAACGGTGTGATGCCGCCCACACGCGGTGCGTCAGGCTGAATGAAGTCGCTGCCATTGCTCATGATGAGCTGGGCATGTTCGCCAAAGCTGGTGAGCATTTCGCCGGTGGCAATGGCCGTGTCAAAACGTTCTGCCAGTTGGGCGTGGCCCTCAAAGTCATAGGCATCAAGCGGCTCCTCGATCCAGGTCAGGCCAAAATCTTCAAAGGCGCGGCAGGCGCGCATGGCCTTGGGGCGGTCCCATTGCTGGTTGGCATCCACCATCAGAGGGAAGCTGTCGCCCAGCAGTTTGCGCACTGCGCTTACACGCTGGATGTCGGTAGGCAGGTCAGGCTGGCCCACCTTGATCTTGATGCCACCGATACCGCTTTCGCGCGAGATGGCCACGTTTTCCAGCACCTGGTCCAGGGGCGTGTGCAGGTAGCCACCCGAGGTGTTGTAGCACTGCACGCTGTCGCGGTGTGCGCCCAGCAGCTTGGCCAGCGGCAGCTTCGCGCGTTTGGCCTTTAGGTCCCACAGCGCAATGTCAAACGGCGCAATCGCCTGTGTCGTCATACCGCTGCGGCCCATGCTGGCACCGGCCCACAGCAGCTTGGTGAAGATCTTCGCAATGTCGTTGGGGTCTTCACCCAGCAGGTTGGGCGCTATCTCTTTGGCGTGGGCATACATGCCGGGGCCACCGGCGCGTTTGCTGTAGCCAAAGCCTATGCCCTCATAGCCGTCACGTGTGCGGATTTCCGCAAAAATGAAGGCGATTTCTGTCAACGGCTTTTGCTTGCCGGTGAGCACCTTGGCATCGCTGACCGGCGTGGCCAGCGGCAGAAACATCAGCGAGACCTTGACCCAGTCAATGCGGTCGGCGCTGTCGGTGGCGGTGCGGGCGTTGGCGACTTTGGCGTAAGAGACGATGTTGGATTCAACGGCGTGGGTCATGTTTTATCCTTGATGTCCTTCATGTTCATTTGATGCCGGCGGCCTGCAGCAAGCCACGCGTGTAGCCCAGCGCGAACGACATGAAGCGCTCGCGGTTCTCGTCCAGGTCTGATACCGGCACATGGTCCGGGCACAGCGGGCCGGCATAGCCACCGCGCTGGTAGGCTTTGAGGGCTTGGAACATGTCCAAATCGCCTTCATCCGGAAACACTTCCTGAAAGTCGAGGTACCCGCCGCGAATATTGCGAAAGTGCACCATGAAGATACGCCCGGTGGCGGCAAACTCTTCGATCACCGGAATCATGTGTTTGCCGGGCTCCTTGAACATCTCGGCCACCGTGCCCTGGCAGAAGTTCAGGCCATGGTTTTTGCTGTGGCTCAAACGCAGGAACTTGCGCAGGCCATCGGCAGAGCCCACCACGTGTTCAATGCCGTTCAAGCCACCGATGGGGTAGGCCGGGTCGTGCGGATGGCAGGCCAGGCGCACACCGGCCTTGTCGGCGGCGGGGACCAGGCCTTCGACCAAAAACTCGATGGCTTCCCAACCGGCTTTCTCAGACACCGGAGGCACATCGCGCGCCATTTTCTGGCCGCACAGCACGCTGGTCTTGGCATCGCCCTCGTCTTGATTGGTGGGGTAGCCCACACCCCAGTAAGAGTTCTTGCGGTCGCCCTCCGGCGTGTACTCTGCATGCACAAACCCCGAGTTCTGTGCGCCGCCCCGGCCTGGCTTCAAGCCGGTGCGCGTGATGCCGACCATCTGCACGTTGTACTTGAGACAAGTGATGCCTGCATCAGCGGCGACCTGAATGTTCTGTGCCAACACGGCGCGCTGCATTTTGGCGCTTTCCAGATCGACCAGCGAGTCCAGCAGGATGGAGCCCACATCCAGTGCGAACACGTCAAGCTTGAGGTCAAAGCCTTCGACCCACTGCCTGTACGCTGTGAGTTTCGCCACATCCCAGGCGCTGACACCACCCGTGGCGGACACCAGCTCGGTGCCCCGGTTGTCGAGCACCACATTTTGTACACCGAGCTGGGTTGACAGGCGCAGGCGGCGTTCGTTGGGGTTGAGAAGTTGCTCGCTGATGTACATGGTGGTTTGGGCTGGGTGAGGGATGATGTTTGACCGTGGAGCTTATTCTGGCGTGGGCCTGGCGTGCCCACAACGCCAAATGCAGGGGCCCGCGCGAGGCACGCCGGGTTTGTTCCAGCGGTTGGGACAAGCGGCGGGATATCCCGGCTGGCATAGGGCTGCAAGGCTGGTTGATACAATGTTTTTGCCTTGATGTGGCTGCCCAGAACTGCCTGCGCCAGGTGCCTCTTACCGCGTCTTTCGAGTTTCTTTTGACCTCCCCAACTGAGATACAGATTTCAATGCAACCTACTGCCAAACCCGCCAACCCCAATTTTTCTTCGGGCCCATGCGCCAAGCGCCCTGGCTATGACGTGAGCAGCCTGACGCTCGACACGCTGGGCCGCTCGCACCGCTCTGCGCTGGGTAAAAAAGCGCTGGGTCTGGCATGTTCTGAAACGGCACGCATTCTGGGCCTGCCTGAAGGCTACCGTGTGGCGGTGGTGCCAGGGTCTGACACCGGCGCGATTGAAATGGCCATGTGGTCCATGCTGGGTGCGCGGGGCGTGGATGTGCTGGAGTGGGAGTCCTTCAGCGCAGGCTGGGTGACCGATATTGTCAAGCAGCTCAAGCTGCCCAACGTGAATGTGCTCAAGGCCGACTACGGCGACATCACCGACTTTGCCCCGGTCAACTTTGACAACGACGTGGTGTTTGTGTGGAACGGCACCACATCGGGCGTGAAGGTGCCCAACGGCGACTGGATTCCTGCCAGCCGGGCAGGCCTGACGATTTGCGACGCCACGTCGGCCGTGTTTGCCATGGACATGCCATGGGACAAGCTCGACGTGGTGACCTACTCGTGGCAAAAAGTGCTGGGCGGCGAGGGTGGCCACGGCATGCTGATCTTGAGCCCGCGCGCTGTGGCGCGCATTGAAGCCTACAGCCCGCCCTGGCCCATGCCCAAGGTGTTTCGCATGAAGTCGGGCGGCAAGCTGCTTGAGGGCTTGTTCAAGGGTGAGACGATCAACACGCCCTCCATGTTGTGCGTGGCAGATTATCTGGACGCGCTGAAGTGGGCCGAGAGCATCGGTGGTGTCAAGGGCACCATTGCACGGTCTGAGGCCAACCTCAAGGTCATTGAAGATTTTGTGGCAGCGAACGACTGGATTGCCTTCCTGTCCAAATCAAAAGCCACGCGCTCCAACACCAGCGTGTGCCTGACCCTGAAGGCAACCGAGGAACAGGTCAAGAAGATGGCCAAGCTGCTCGAAACAGAAGGCGTGGCCTACGACATTGGGGCTTACAAAGACGCGCCTGCCGGGCTGCGCATCTGGTGCGGTGCCACGGTGGAGCAGTCTGACCTCAAAGCGCTGATGCCCTGGTTGACGTGGGCCTATGGGCAGGTAACCCAGGCTGCTTGACCCGTCAAATACTAAACCATTTTGGCCTGTAGTCCCCGTCCACATTGCTTGACCAGCTATCAAAATAATAGTATGTACAAAGTCAGAACCTACAACCAGATCTCCGTCAAGGGGCTGGACCGCTTTCCGCGTCAGTCTTATGAGGTGGGCAGTGACATTGGCCACCCCGATGCTTTCCTGCTGCGCAGCCAGAAGCTCCAGGGCGTTGAGGTGCCCAAGTCGCTGCTGGCCGCCGCGCGTGCCGGTGCGGGTGTCAACAACGTGCCTATTGCCGAATACAGCAGGTTGGGCGTGGTGGTGTTCAATACCCCCGGTGCCAATGCCAATGCGGTGAAAGAGCTGGTGATGGCGGGCATGCTGCTGGCCACGCGTGGCATCTTGCCGGGCATGGCCTATGTGAATTCGCTTACCAGCATGACCGACGCGGCTGAGATGGCGGCTCTGCTTGAGAAAGAAAAATCACGCTTCGCCGGTGGCGAGATCAAGGGCAAGACGTTGGGCATTGTGGGCCTGGGCGCCATTGGCTCCATGGTGGCCGACATGGCGCTGGCCATGGGCATGAAAGTGGTGGGGTTTGACCCCGCGCTGTCCATCGACGCGGCCTGGCGCTTGTCCAGCGAAGTCACCCGCATGGAAAACATGCAGGCGCTGGTGGCGCGTGCTGACTACATTTCGGTGCACGTGCCCGCCATGGATGCCACCCGCCACATGATCAACGAAGCCGCGCTCAACCTGACCAAGCCGGGTGCCGTGCTGCTCAACTTTGCGCGCGAAACCATTGTGGATTCCGAAGCGGTGCTGCGCAGCCTGAACAGCGGCAAGCTGGGCCGCTATGTATGCGACTTCCCCGAGCCCGCCATGCTGGGCCACGCCAAGGTCATTGCCATGCCGCACATCGGTGCCAGCACCGAGGAGTCTGAAGAAAACTGCGCGGTGATGGCCGCCAACCAGCTCATGGAATACCTGGAAAACGGCAACATCGCCAACTCGGTGAACTTCCCGGCGGTGAGCATGGGGCGCGTTGCAGGCACCACCCGCATCACGTTCTCCAACGACAACGTGTCCGGCGTGCTGGGCCATGTGCTGTCGGTGCTGGCTGATAAAAAAGTCAACGTGATTGACATGATGAACAAGAGCCGGGGCGAGCTGGCCTTCAACATCATCGATGTGGAGAACCTGCCTGGTGATGATGTGGTGACCGCCATTGCCGCCGTGGAGCATGTGATTCGCGTCCGGGTGATCTAGCCGCGCAGATGCCACCGGCATGGCCGCAAATGTCCTGATTGCCGGTGGAGGCATTGGCGGCCTGGCGGCTGCGCTGGCCTGTGCCAGACACGGGCACCCCGTTCAACTGTTTGAGCGCACGGCAGCGCTGGCCCCGGTGGGGGCGGGCATTCAGCTCGGGCCCAATGTGATGCGGGTCCTGCATGGCTGGGGCCTGGCAGACGCCATCCAAGCCGTGGCAGCTTTTCCGGATGAGTTGCAGGTGCGCAGCGCCTTGGTCGGCAGCAGCCTGGGGCGTTTGCGTCTGGGGCGCACCGCCGTGCAGCGCTATGGCAGCCTCTATGCCACGGTGCACCGTGCAGACCTGCAAGCCGTGCTGCTGGCGGCGCTCCAGCCTCATGCCGCCGTGCAGCTTACCCTGAATGCCTCAATCACCGCGTTCACCCAAAACGGGGAAGGGGTCACCGCCCAGATCAACGGCCCTTCAGATGCCGGGCCGGTGTCTGAGGTTTCTGGCGACCTGCTGGTGGGTGCCGATGGTCTGTGGAGCAGTGTGCGGCAGCGTCTGCTGGGCGATGGCCTGCCGGTAGCCACGGGGTACCTGGCCTACCGCGCGCTGGTTCGCCAGTCGGACCTGCCCGAGAATTTGCGCACCCACCACATCACGGCCTGGCTTGGGCCTCAATTACATGTGGTGCAGTACCCCGTGCGCGGCGACGAATGGCTGAACGTGGTGGGCTTTGTGCAGGGTGAGGTGCAGGCTGAGACGCGGGGTTTGACAACCGGGCTTGGGCAGGGCGCATTGGACAACTGGGACCACAGCACCAACGCCGTGGCCCTGCGTGCTGCCATGGCGGGCACCTGCAAGCCGTTGCAAGACCTGATTCAGGCGATTGACCTCTGGCGCTTGTGGCCACTGTGCAGCCGCCCCCCCATGCGTAGCGCGCGCGAGCAGGCCCTGGGCCGGGTGGCTCTGCTGGGGGATGCCGCCCACCCCATGCTGCCTTATCTGGCCCAAGGCGCAGGCATGGCGATTGAAGACGCGGCTGTATTGGCCAACTGCCTGGGCTTGGGTTCGAAGGCTGGAGGCAAAGCCGACCTACCCGCCCGGTTGCAACAGTACGCCAGCCTGCGCTGGCAACGCAATGCGCGTGTGCAGGCCCGTGCCCTGCGCAATGGCCACATCTTTCATGCAACGGGCCTGGTGGCTGCAGGGCGTGACCTGTCCCTGAAGCTTCTGGGTGAGCGGTTGCTGGATGTGCCCTGGCTGTACGGGCAACCGGCAAAAACCTGACACCAAATCCGTGCAGATTTCCCCAGCCTAGTGCGGTAGGCCTCTCGCATCTACGGGAAACTACCGGTATTGGTGCATCAATCTTGTATACCAGTGGCACACTTCCTGCAGTACATTGGCCTGTATGAGTATCACCGCCACCGAAATCAGCAGCCGCATCATTGATGCCGTCATGGCGCAAAAACTGGCACCGGGTGCACGCCTGGGTGAGCAGCAACTGGCCATGTTGTTTGATTGCAGCCGCACCATCGTGCGTGAGGCGCTGACGCGTCTGGCTGCACGCGGTATCGTCACGGTGAGCAGCCGCCGTGGCTGGTACGTGATTGAGCCGTCGCAAGAGGAAGCCCGTGAGGCGTTTGAGGCGCGGCGGGTGATTG
>JANOAP010000398.1:0-3999 GCA_031411175.1 Rhodoferax sp.
CCGGGCCGGGTCGCAATGCTGCACGGTGTGGTCGGGCAGGGCGGGCGCACCCTGTTTCAGCAGCGCGTCAAATACCAGCCAGGGCTGGTGCAGGCCCAGATCTTCCATGGGGCTGGCCAGCACCCTGCGAACCAGCGAGCGGGCACCGTCGCAGCCCACGACATAGCGCGCGCGGATGTCTGCAACCTCACCTGAATGACCGTCACGCAGGTCTGCCACGCTTAGACGCACGTGGTCAGCCCCATCCACAATGCGGGTGACTTCGCGCTGCAGCTGTACGTCCACATTGACAAATCGTTTGACGCCATCGCGCAGCACCTGCTCCAGCTCAGGCTGGTGAAAATAGTAGTTGTTGGCGCAGCCATGCGGCCCATTCAGGCTGGTGCCGCCGCGAACCAGCAGCGTGTCACCCGTTGCATTGACGAAATGCATGCCCTTGGTGCCAGGGCGCGAGATGGCTTCCACCGCGGTGCGCAGCCCCATTGCCTGAAACACGCGCATCACTTCGCCATCGAAATGAATGGCGCGCGGCAGTGGGTAAATGGCGGCGTCTTTCTCCAGCACCAGCACGGACAAACCCGCCTGACCCAGCAGATTGGCCAGGCTGGCACCCGCCGGCCCGTAGCCCACGATGGCAACGTCGTATTCCGGGTTCATGGCAACGTCGTACTCCATAGTCAAGGCGGTGTCAGGCATCGGCGGGCCTCAAGTGGTGTATCCCATGCGCCGACTCATCTCGGCCTGCCAGACTTCACGCGATTGAAATCGGGGGCGGCTACGCGCAATGGCTTCGGCTTGCGCCATGATGACCTCGTCGCTTTGGTCCAGGTCAATCGGCTCGCGCAGCGGCTGCTCGCAATACCAGGGTGTGTCCACGAACACTTCAAGCCGGTTGCCTTCCGGGTCACGGAAATAAATCGACACTGCGTTGCCGTGTGTGGCACACAGCAGGTCGGTGGCATCAGCGTCAGCCCTGACCCGGTCGCGCACCAGCCGCAATGTGCCAACGTTGGGCACACGAAACGACATCTGGTTGATCACGCTGTAGGTCTGGTCGGCAGGGCGACCACTGGCCAACACCACCTGATGGTGCTCGGTGGGGTCGCGGCTCAGAAACACCAGCTTCACGGCCCCCAGGTCGCCCCGGTCGGTTTCAGTGAAACACAGCACTTCCTTGTAAAAGCGGGCCATGCGCTCCAGGTCGCGTACATAAAACCCCATGTGGCTGAAGGTCAGGGCGCTGGGGTGCTGCAGGCTGGGGGTGGATGAGGTCATGGTGTCTCCGGTCGAGGATCTGGGGTTGAAAAACTGGGTGTTATAGCGGAATTAATTCACCAAATTATTACTTAATTCTTATAATTTGACAATTATGTGAATTTATAAAAGAATTCAAGCCGGAAACCCGACGAAGTTTTAAAAGCCACTATTCATCACCCAACTCAGGAGACAAGCCGTGACCCACCCTACCCGCCGCACAGCCCTTGCCAGCGCGAGCCTTGCCTGCACCTTTGTCTGCACCTTTACGTTGGGCGCTGCGTCCGGCGTGCAGGCTCAGGATTACCCGTCCAAGCCCATCCGCATCATTGCGCCATTTCCCACCGGCACCGGGCCGGACGCCAACACGCGCGAGATCGCGGCAGAACTCACCAAAGTGTTGGGCCAGACGGTGGTGGTGGAAAACCGCCCCGGTGCCTCCAGCATGATCGGCATGGAGGCCGGTGCCAAGGCCGCGCCCGATGGCTACACCCTGGTCATGGGCAGCACCACGTCTTTGTCAGTGGTGCCGCACCTGTATGCCAAAGTACCTTACAAAGAGTCTGACTTCGCCCCCGTCAGCCTGGTGGGCCTGCTCAACACGGCCTTGATTGCCAACCCCAGCGTGTCGCACAACAACGCCAAAGACCTGATCGCGCAGCTCAAGGCCAAGCCAGAAAGCGCGGTTGCGGCAACCTCAGGCGTGGGCAGCTACTCGCACCTGGCAGGTGAATGGTTTGCCGCCGGTGCGGGTACCAAAATCCAGTTTGTGCCCTACAACACCAGCAGCCCGTATGCTGACCTGGTCGCGGGCCAGGTGCAACTGATGTTTGACGCCTTGCCGGCCGCCATTGGCAACGTGAAAGCGGGCAAGCTCAAGGTATTGGCGCTGACCGGCAAGACGCGCCACCCCAACTTCCCCGATGTGCCTACATTTGCTGAAGCGGGCTTGACGGACTACAGCCCCACCGCCTGGATCGGTCTGCTGGCACCGGCAGGCACGCCCAAGCCCATCCTGGACAAACTCGGTGCGGCCATGCAAAAAGCCACCACCCAAAATCCGGCGCTGATGGACAAATGGCGTTCTTATGGCGGCGAGCTCAAGGCCATGACACCGGACGAGTTCACTGCCTTCATCAAGTTAGACTCCGCCAAGTGGGGCGAGGCTATTTCCAGGGCGAAGATCAAGCTGGATTAGGCCTTTTGCGACAGCAGGCCCGAGATACGCCGCGCGGCCTGCTGCAACGCGGGCAGCAGTTCTTCCTGCGCCACCTTGGCATTGGTGCGGTTGGCCTGGCCTGAAATATTGAGCGCGGCCACGGTGCGGCCAGCGCGGTTGGTGATGGGTGCGGCCAGGGAAATCAGGCCTTCTTCAAGCTCCTGGTTGACCAGGCACCAGCCTTGTTTGCGGGCTTGGCGTACCCGTACCAGCAAGGCGTCGGGGTCAGTCAGTGTGCTGCGTGTCAATGCGCGCAGGTCAGATGCCCGCAGGCGCGCCATTACTTCGTCATCCGGCAAATCCGCCAGCAGTACGCGCCCGATGGACGTGCAATAGGCCGGCAGGCGCGAGCCCACGCCCAGTGTGATGCTCATGATCTTGTGGGTGGGCACGCGCAGCACGTAAACGATGTCGGTCGCGTCCAGCACGGCGGTCGAGCAGGATTCCTTGACCTCATCCCTGAGCGCCTCCATCACCGGCTCGGCCAGATTCCAGATCGGCATGGACGAGAGATAGGCAAAGCCCAGATCCAGAATGCGCGGCGTGAGGCGAAACAGGCGGCCATCGCTTTGCACATAGCCCAGTGTTTGCAGCGTCAGCAGAATGCGCCGCGCGCCGGCCCGTGTGAGCCCTGTGTGGGCGGCTACCTCGCTCAGCGTCTGCGCCGGTGCTTCAGCGCGAAACGAGCGAATCACCTCCAGCCCGCGGGCGAACGACTGCACATAGCTGTCGCCCGGGGCAGGGCTTGGCCTTGTGCCTGTTTCAGGCGCGATATTGACGTGTGTGGTTTTGCTTGCCATGGGTGTGGAAATCTTCTAAAATTCATTATACGAACAAATGTTCTTATTGCGAACAATTTTACCGATAAGGCAGCGAGCAGCTCCCTGCCAGCTTGCCGTCAATCCTTCGACAAACATGATCAACAAAATAGCTTCCTCGGTAGCGGACGCCCTGTCGGGTGTGAAAGACGGCTCCATCGTCATGATTGGCGGGTTCGGCACTGCCGGCATCCCCGACGAGTTGATAGAGGGCCTGATTACGCAGGGTGCCAAAGACCTTACCGTCGTCAACAACAACGCGGGCAATGGCGACAGCGGGCTGGCAGCCTTGCTCAAGGCCGGTCAGGTGCGCAAGGTCATCTGCAGCTTCCCGCGCCAGGCAGATTCGTACGTGTTTGACGAGCTGTACCGCAGCGGCAAGCTGGAGCTTGAGCTGGTGCCCCAGGGCAACCTGGCCGAGCGCATTCGTGCGGCCGGCGCGGGCATTGGCGCGTTTTTCACGCCCACCGGTTTCGGCACCGATCTGGCTAAAAACCAGGATGGTACGCCCAAAGAAACCCGCGAGATCAACGGCAAGCACTACGTACTGGAATTCCCGATCTACGGCGATGTGGCCTTGATCAAGGCCGAGCGGGGTGACCGCTGGGGCAACCTGATGTACCGCATGGCGGCGCGCAACTTCGGGCCGGTCATGGCCACAGCCTGCAAGACCACCATCGCCACCGTGCATGACATCGCCGAGCTGGG
>JANOAP010000399.1:0-2132 GCA_031411175.1 Rhodoferax sp.
CGTCCGGGTTGGTGCGCACGGTGAACCATTCCTTGACCTTGTTGGCCACCTCGGGCTGCAGGCGCGGCTTGCCGCTCTCGTCATTGCCTTGCGTCCACCGCTCCAGAAATTCCACGCAGCGCGGGTCAGACAGCTTGAAGAAAAAATGCTCCGAGCTTTTGAGCACCGGCTTGGCCCCTGACAAAGCCGAATAAGGGTTGATCAAATCGGTAGGTGCATACACCGCGCCGCAGCTTTCGCAGTTGTCGCCATACTGGTCTAGGGTGTGGCACTTGGGGCATTCGCCCTTGATGAAGCGGTCGGGCAGAAACATGTTCTTCTCAACGTCGAAGAACTGCTCAATGGTTTTGGTCTCGATCAGCGAGCCATCCGGGTTGTCGCGCAAATCGCGGTAGATTTGCTGCGCCAGCGCGTGGTTTTCTGGCGCGTCCGTGCTGTGCCAGTTGTCAAACCCGATGTGAAAACCGTCCAGGTACGGTTTGCGCCCGGCCGCAATGTCGGCCACAAACTGCTGCGGTGTTTTGCCCGCCTTCTCGGCCGCAATCATGATGGGCGCGCCGTGGGCGTCGTCGGCGCAGACAAAGTTCACCTTCACCTTATCTTCGCCCTGCATCCTCTGATACCGCACCCAGATATCGGCCTGGATGTACTCCATGATGTGGCCAATGTGGAAGTTGCCGTTGGCGTAGGGCAGGGCGGTGGTGACGAAGAGTTGGCGTGGCATCGGAAATCGGCTTTCTGGTTGACTGCCGATTTTAGTCGCCCGGCTACCGTTTGGGCGGTAGCGTCTGGTCGGGCTGCATGGGGGCGGTCCAGCCGAAAAAGCGGCGCACCTCTTCCATCTGCTTCCAGGTGTCGGCATAGCCCAGCGACATCAGTTCATTGGTGTAGCCGGATTCAAACAGCAGGTAGCTGGCCAGTGCGGCACCTTTCACGTCTTCCGGGTTGGACGTGACGCCCACGCCGCCCAGCATGGTGCGCACGGCGCGGGGCAGGGAATCAATGTGGCGTGCGGCGGCCATGTCCAGCCGCTGGGAGGGCGCAATCACCAGCAACTCAATAGGCCGCAGCGCACTGGCCCGCCGCACGTCCTCGGGGATCAGCGTCAGGGTCTGGTTGATGCGGCGTGCACGCTCCACGTCCACGGCCAGCGCGTCCAGAAAGATGTTGGACAGGGCGTGGCCCGCAATCTGCGCCAGGGACGGGTAGTGGGCCGTGGTGTGAAGATGCGCCTCGCTTTTGGGCTCGTGCATGCGCCCGGCACCCACCACCAGCACCCGCTGCGAGCCCAGGTGAATCGCGGGCGATATGGGTGCCGACTGGCGCATGGAGCCATCGCCAAAAAACTCAGTCCGCCCCTGGAATGGCAAAGCCGTGGCCGGGAACACAAACGGAATTGCACTGGACGCCAGCAGGTGGTCGTGCGTGATGCGCTCTTTGGCTGACAGGCGCTGCGAACGCATCCACGGTTTGATGTGGTCACCGGACTCGAAAAATGTGACGTGGTCGCCCGAGCTGTAGCTGGACGCCGTGACGGCGAGGGCCTGCAGGTGGCCGTCACGTATCAGGCCGGGCAGCCGCTCCAGGGGCACCAGGGTGGCCAGCAACTCCTTGAGTGGCGCGTTGTCCAGCAGCGAGCGCGGCGTGACCCGACGCCATTTCGCCAGCAGCCAGCCCACCGACAGCAGGGTCAGCCAGCCTGCGCCCTTGCGGATCACGCTCAACGAATCTGCCCGGTACACCTGCTCGGCGGTGAAATTCTTCCAGACGCTCACGATGAGCCGCACCGACGCATCGAAATCATCCGCACCACAAGCCAGCGCCGATGCGTTGATGGCACCCGCCGAGGTGCCCGTGATGATGCCAAACGGGTTTTGCGTGTGGGTGATGCCGCTGAACTTGCGGATGTCGGCAATGGCTTCCAGCACGCCCACCTGGTAGGCCGCGCGCGCGCCACCGCCCGTGAGCAGCAGCCCGGTGGTCTGAGGCGTGGGTGTTTCTGCCATCATGCGGATAGTATTTTCCAATCCAGGTATGAGCCTGAAGGGCAGTCCGGTCTTTAACTTATTCCTGATGGCTTGATCGGGTTGAAACTGGAAGTTTACGGTGCCCGGCTTTTGGTTTTGGTTTCT
>JANOAP010000400.1:0-6319 GCA_031411175.1 Rhodoferax sp.
GCGGCATCTGGATCGAGGCGTTGAAAGATGTGCGCCTTATCCCGGCCGACCTGGCTGAGGAAGACATCGTGGTGGAGCTGGGTCGCCTGAAAGCCGCCGTGGTGTTGCAGGGGATTCGCGGCGCAGCCGGGGTGGACTTGAAGGCCATCGCCCGCGTCGTGGCATTGGTGGGGGCGCAGATGCGGGCGAATCCGCAGATCACTGAAATCGACATCAACCCGCTGGTGGCTTATCCCGCTGGTTCAGCCCAACCCGTGCTGGCGCTGGACGCGCTGGTGGTGGTGCAGGTCTGAGCTTGCTCAACGTTTGACATCTATACACCGCTATCGCTAATGAAAGTAATGAAAGCTAGCTATGAAATATAGAGCAATTTCTGTGCGAGGCCGGACATGAGGTTGGCCTTCTCTGCGGCTGATGAGGCCTTTCGCCTGGAGGTGCGTGCCTTTGTCGCCGCCCACCTGCCCGCAGACATCCGGCGCAAGGTTGAGCTGGGTCTGCGCCTGGAACATGCCGATTACGTCACCTGGTTCCGCATCCTGGAGGCGCGCGGCTGGCTCACCCCCGGCTGGCCGGTGGAGCATGGCGGCCCAGGATGGAACCATGTCCAGCGCTATATCTTTGACGAGGAAACCCTGCTGGGCGGCGCGCCGCGCATCATCGCCAGCGGCATCCAGATGCTGGCGCCCGTGCTGATAGCCTTTGGCACGCCCGAGCAGAAAGAAAAGTACCTGCCCGATATCCGCCAGAGCAACACCTGGTGGGCCCAGGGCTTTTCGGAACCGGGCGCCGGGTCGGATCTGGCCGCGGTGCGCACCACCGCCGTACTGGAGCAGGATGGCAAGCACTTCGTGGTCAATGGGCATAAGGTTTGGACATCGTACGCGCAATGGTGCTCGATGATGTTCGCGCTGGTGCGCACCGACCCAAGTGCCAACAAACCGCAGGAAGGGATTTCCTTTTTGCTGATCGACATGGCCACGCCGGGGCTGACTGTTCGACCGATTCGCATGCTGGAAGGCGGCACGGACCTCAACGAATGCTATCTGGACAACGTGCGCGTGCCGGTGGATAACCTGGTGGGCGAACTCCACAAGGGGTGGTCATATGGTAAGTACCTGCTGGGGCATGAGCGCACAGGTATTGCCGGTATTGGCTCCTGCAAACAGCAACTCGCCCGCGCACGTCAATTGGCGACACAGCAGAGTCTGGGTAACGATGCGGTCGTTCAAGCCCGACTCATGCAGTTCGAAGTTGAACTGATGGCTCTTGAATTCACGGCCTTGAGGCTGCTTAGCGCGAATCAGCAAAGTCGCACTCCCGCAGTTGAAGCCTCCATGCTCAAGGTGCGCGGTACCGAATTGCGCCAGGCAATCTATGAAGTCCTCGTTGATATCGCCGGCCCCGAGGCCGTGCCGTTCTCTATCGAAGCGCAGTTTTTGGAGCATGTTGACGAAGCCGCCAATGACGAAGCCATGGTGGCTTTGGCCGCCAACTTCCTGGACTCACGCAAAGTCACGATTTATGGCGGAACAAATGAAATTCAGCGCAACCTGATCGCGCGTGCGGTTCTGGACGCTTTCTGAGTCCAAGCACAACAAGGGATCACCATGGACTTTACGCTCAACGACGATCACCTGGCTCTGCGCGATGCAGTGCAACGGTTCTGTGAAAGTGAATACCCTGCCCAAGACCGGGGCAAGCCCGAATCAGAGGCGCAAGCCACCAAGCGCCGCGCGGCAATGGCCGGGCTGGGCCTGTTTGGCCTGCCTTTTTCAACCGACGTGGGCGGCAGCGAACTCGGTGCAGTGGAGGTGATGCTGGTGGCCCAGGAGTTGGGCCGGGCTTTAGGCAACGGGAGTTTTATTTCCAGCACCGTGATGGCGGGGCACCTGCTGAGTCAATTGGGTGATTTAGCCCAACATCAGCGGTGGTTACCCCAACTGTCAAGTGGCGCGTCGCAGGCCGCCGTTGCCCTGTATGAAGAGGGCGCACGCTACGAGTGGCAGCGCATCCAAACCCGTGCCGTCACTGTACCCGAGGGATGGCTAATTGACGGACGCAAAACCCTGGTCGTGAATGGCGACCGGGCCGACCTGTTGCTGGTTGTCGCCCGCACCTCAAGGGATACAGCGGATAGCGCAGGCCTGAGCGTTTTCGCCGTGGACGCCAACGCGCGGGGCGTTCACGTCCAGGGCTTTGACACCCTTGACGGACGCCGCGCAGCACACATTGACTTCAAGGAAGTGAGGGTCGACGGGGACTGCCTGCTCGGTGCGCAAGGGTTGGCAGCCAGCGCCGTCGATTCTTCGCTGGACGCCGCTGTGGCCGCCTTGTGTGCCGAGGCAGCGGGTGCCGTGGAGGCAATCCTGTTGCATAGCACTGAGCACCTGCGAACGCGAAAACAGTTTGGCGCACCGCTTGCAAAATTTCAGGTGTTGCAGCACCGCGTGGCAGACATGGCGATTGGGTTGGAGCAGCTGAAATCCATGGCTTGCGCTGCCGCTATGGCCGTACAAGCCGATGACCCGCAACTGCGCCGCCGCTTGGTATCTGCGGCCAAAGTTCTGGCCAGCCAGAAAGGCCGCGAAATTGGCTTGATGGGCATTCAGTTGCACGGTGCCATGGGCATGACCGACGAATGCCGCATTGGCTACTACGCCAAACGACTGATCGTCATTGGTCAACTGTTTGGCGACGCCACCTGGCATTTGCAGCGCATGTCGCAAGCGCATTAATTTTCCCCACCCCGGCCATTCCCCAACTTGTACCTCACTGATGAACATAAGGAGACAAACATGCTGAACCGAAAGACCTTCAATGCGACCCTCACCACCCTGCTGCTGGGCGTGGGCCTCTGCGCGCAGGCACAAGACCGGCCGCCGATCAAGCTCTTGGTCGGGTTTCCGCCGGGCGGTGCCTCCGACAGCCTGGCACGCCTCATGGCAGACAAGTTACGGGATCAGCTCAAGCAGCAAGTAATTGTGGAGAACCGACCCGGCGTGGGCGGGCGCATCGCGGCGCAAGCTGTTAAGTCCGCCGCACCCAATGGATTGACCTACATGATCGCCCCCAATGCGACTCTGACTTTTCAACACCTGACCTACCCTGTGTCGGTACTTGGCTACGACATGAACACCGACTTCACGTCGGTAGCCCGGCTCACGTCCTACCCCATGGCAATGGTGGTCAACAGCAGCCTGGGGGTGAAAACGGCAAAAGAATACGCCGTCTGGCTCAGGGCCAACCCGGAGAAAGGCAATTTTGGTACTGCCGGTCAAGGCGGTGACACCCACTTCAACGGCCTTCAATTCGGCAAGCTTGCGGGCACACCCATGCAGGTTGTTCCTTATCGGGGCAATGGGCCGCTCGTGACTGACTTGGTGGGCGGACAAATCCTCACCGGAAACCTCCTCGCGGGTGATGCCGCGCAGCACGTCAATGCGGGCAAGCTGAATTACATTGGCGTGTTCGCGCCCAAGCGCTCGCCCTTGCTGCCCAATGTGCCGACCATGGCCGAACAGGGGTTCGATACCGGTGGTGATGACGGCTGGATAGGCGTGTGGGGGCCAGCCAAGCTGCCCAAGGCCGAGTTGGAGCGCATGCAGACCGCTCTGAGGGCCGTACTGGCCAACCCCGATGTCAAGGAAATGCTGCAGACCAAGTTCCTGCAAGTGTCCGATTACCAGTCGGGTGTCGAGGTAGACAGGCAATTGCAGGCTGAGTTGGCACACTGGGCGCCGATCATCAAGGCCTCTGGCTTCACGCCGACACCCTGACGCGGCAATTACCAAACGCTATACATGGAAGCCTTCGACTACATCGTGGTGGGTGCCGGTTCAGCCGGTTGCGTCCTGGCCAACCGCCTCACCGCAGACGGGCAGACCCGCGTCTTGCTACTGGAGGCAGGGGGCAAGGACACCCATCCGTTAGTGCGCATGCCCGTGGGCTTTCTGAAGGCGTTGCAACGCCCGGAATTGACATGGGGTTATGAAAGTGAACCTGAGCCGCAGTTGCTGGGTAAACGTCTGCCAATTCCACGAGGCCGCTTGCTGGGTGGCTCGTCCTCAATCAATGGCATGTTTCACATCCGGGGACACCGGCTCGATTTTGATGAATGGCGTGACCAGGGTTGTGAGGGCTGGGGTTACGAGGATGTACTGCCATATTTCTTGCGCTCCGAGAGCAACTGGCGGGGTGCGAGCCGGTTTCACGGCGCGCAGGGCCCGCTTCAGGTGCGAGCCATTGACGCGCACCACCTACTCGAAGACCCCCTGCGCCAGGCCGCTGTCCGGGCGGGCCATGCCGTGACCGAGGACTATGACGGCGCCCAACAGGAGGGCTATGCTCGCGGTGACGTGGCAATCGATGCACGAGGTCGGCGTAGCAGTGGTGCGCGGGCATATCTTCATCCCGTAAGGGGCCGCACCAATCTGCAACTCATCACCCATGCACGGGCCACCCGGGTGTTGATTGAGAAACACCGCGCCGTGGGCGTTGAATATGAAAAAGACGGGCAACTGCACCAAGTGTGCGCCCGGCGTGAGGTGGTACTCAGTGGCGGCGCTTACAACTCGCCGCATTTGCTGATGCTCTCCGGCATTGGCCCGGCGGCCCATTTGGCCGAGTATGGTGTGCCGCTGGTGGTCGATTCGCCGGGTGTGGGCAACAACCTGATGGAGCATCCACGCATGATGCTGATGTATCGTGCAAAAGCACCCGTCACGTTTATCAACCAACTGCGCTTCGACCGGGCGACCTTGGCAGTTCTGCAATGGGCGCTCCTTGGCAAAGGTCCGTTTGCAACCCAGGTATGCAGTGGCTCCATCATGGTCAAGACGCAACCTGAACTAGCACGCCCTGACATTCAGTTGTTGTGCAATCCAGTGCGTTTTGATGCAGGTCTTTGGTTTCCGGGCCTGATCAAACCCAAAGACCACAGTTTCTACATTACGGTGTGCCTGCTGCGTGCCAAGAGCCGGGGCCGCGTGAGCCTGCGTTCAGCGCGACCGCAGGATGCGCCGCGCATTGCCCTCAATCTGTTCTCAGCCCCAGAGGATTTCGAGACCCTGCGCAACGGTTTGCGCGCAGCCCGCAACATTTATCGTACAAGCCCGCAAAGCGATTTGATAGAGGCTGAAACCATTCCGGGCAACCATTTGCAATCGGACGCTGAGCTTGACCAGGCCATTCGGGAGTTTGGCGGCATCACACACCATCCCGTGGGTACCTGCGCGATGGGTGTGGGGGCTCAGGCAGTGGTCGACCCACAATTGCGTGTGTACGGTGTGGCGGGTTTGCGTATTGCCGACGCGTCCGTGATGCCAATGATTCCTGGGGCCAACACCAATGCCGCGACAGTAATGATTGCAGAAAAGGCTGCAGACCTGATTCTGGGGCGCATCGCGCCACCTTTGTCTCCGGGCAGCGCAGATTGAATCCCCAATTGACAGACGAACTGAGAAACCTCCCATGCCAGCATTCAAGCTACCTGCTCTTTTAGGCCAGCCGCTGCGCCTGCTGATTGATGGCCTGTGGGTGGCCAGCGATGGCGGGCGCACGCAAGACGTGATCAATCCGAGCAATGGCTTGGCGATCGCCCAGGAAGCTCTGGGCAGCGCGTTGGATATTGACCGTGCAGTTCAGGCCGCACGACGGGCCTATGAGACTGGCCCGTGGCCGCGGCTACGTCCGTCCGACCGCACCCGTTTGCTGCTCAAGCTGGCCGAAGCCGTGGAACAACACGGTGACGAACTCGCCCTGCTGGAAACCTTGAACACCGGAAAGCCACTCAAGATAGCGCGGGCCTTTGATGTGGGTCATTCTGCTGAATGCCTGCGTTACAACGCGGGCTGGGCCACCAAGCTCAATGGCGAGACCCGCAATGTATCGCTGCCCGGTGACTGGCACGCCTACACACTGCGTGAACCGGTCGGTGTGGTGGGCCTGATCGTTCCCTGGAACGTGCCCTTGGCAATGGCGGTGAGCAAAATTGCGCCGGCTCTGGCTGCGGGCTGCACGGTCGTGCTTAAGCCCGCCGAACTAACGCCCCTGACGGCCTTGCGGCTGGGGGAGTTGATTGTTGAGGCTGGTTTTCCTGCTGGTGTAGTCAACATCGTCACAGGCCTCGGCCATGAGGCGGGCCAGGCCCTTGTGGATCACCCAGGCGTTGACAAAATTTCATTCACAGGTTCGACAGCGGTGGGTAAATCAATTCTCGCCAGCGCGGCCGGAAACCTGAAGCGGGTGGCGCTTGAATTGGGGGGGAAATCACCGGTCTTTATCTTTCCCGATGCAGACCTGGAGCGCGCCATGGACGCTG
>JANOAP010000401.1:0-2361 GCA_031411175.1 Rhodoferax sp.
CCCACGGCATGCTCTCCTGCGGCGAGTTCACCGGGGTGCGGCTGATCGACGTGCTGGAACGCTGCGGCTACGACCGCAAGCAGGGCCGCTACGTGCTCGCCGAGGGTGGCGACGGCTCGGGCATGACGCGCACCATCCCGATGGAACTGATCGAGTCCGGCGAGGTGCTGCTCGCCTACGGCATGAACGGCGAGATGTTGCGGCCCGAGAACGGCTACCCGCTGCGTCTGGTGGTGCCTGGCGTGCAAGGCGTTAGCTGGGTGAAATACCTGCGCCGGGTTGAGCTGGGTGACAAGCCCTATGCCACCAAAGACGAGGCGATTCACTACATGGACCTGATGCCCGATGGCCAGCATCGCCAGTACACCAGCATTCAGGAATGCAAGAGTGTGGTGACCACGCCTTCGGGCGGCCAGGTGCTTCTGGACAAGGGCTTCTACAACATCACGGGCCTGGCCTGGTCGGGCCGGGGCAAGGTGAAGAAAGTAGATGTGTCGGTCGATGGCGGGCGCAACTGGCGCACGGCGCGCCTCGAATCACCCGTGCTCAGCAAATGCCTGACCCGCTTCAACCTGGACTGGGTCTGGGACGGCAGACCCGCCCTCATCCAGAGTCGTGCAACCGATGAGACGGGCTATGTTCAGCCCAGCTACAGGCAGTCCAGGGCCGTGCGTGGCACACGGTCGATCTACCACAACAACTCGATCCAGTCATGGCTGGTGCAGGAAAACGGCGAGGTGAAAAATGTCCAGGTCTCTTGATCTGGTGATTTCGGTCGTGCTGGCCTGCCTGGCCACGGCAAGTGTTGCGCAGAACGCGTCCAGATACCCCGGCGTGGGCCGTGTTGCCACACCCAAGGAAGTCGCGGCATGGGACATCGACGTGCGGCCTGATTTCAAGGGGTTGCCCGCTGGGTCAGGCTCGGTGGCCCAGGGCCAGGATGTGTGGGAGGCCAAATGCGCGCAATGCCATGGTGTGTTTGGCGAGTCCAACGAGGTCTTCGCACCCCTTGTGGGTGGCACGACCGCCGGGGATGTGAAGACGGGCCGTGTCGCGCGCCTGACGGACCCGTCCTTTCCGGGGCGCACGACGCTGATGAAAGTCGCCACCGTCTCGACGCTGTGGGACTACATCAACCGTGCCATGCCATGGACGCAGCCCAAATCCCTGACGCCCGACGAGGTGTATTCAGTCACGGCCTTTCTCCTGAACCTGGGTGGTGTGGTGCCAGACAATTTCACGCTGTCGGAAAAGAACATGGCTGAGGTGCAAGCGCGCATGCCCAACCGAAATGGCATGACCACGGGGCACGCGCTATGGCCCGGACGGGAATTGGGCGGCAAAGCAATGCCCGATATCAAGGCGACCGCCTGCATGAAGAACTGCGTTACTGACCCCAAAGTGGCTTCCTTTTTGCCCGACTTTGCGCGCAATGCCCACGGCAACCTGGCCGAACAAAATCGCGCCGTAGGCGCACAGCATGGCGCTGACACCAATCGGCCCGAGGTCAAGGCTGGCGTGCTGGCCGCTGACATCCCACCTGTGGCTGTGGCAGTTGCCCCGGCCCGGGTCGAGCCATCTGGTACCGACGCCAGGGCGGTGCTCGCCCTGGCCAATAAATATGCCTGCACGGCCTGCCATGGCGTGAACCAGAAAATCGTGGGCCCGGCTTTCACAGATATCGCCAAAAAACATGCCGGCAAAGTGGATTACCTGGCTGTCAAAATCAAGTCCGGCAGCTCGGGCGTTTGGGGCTCCATTCCCATGCCTGCACAAAGCCTGAGCGAGGCTGAAGCCAGGGTCATTGCAACCTGGCTGGCAGCGGGGGCCGCGAAATGATGGAAAAATGCGGGGTAAGTCCTAGCGCGACCTTTACGGGGTTTCGCTAGCATTGACCTTGACGCTGATTTAGCCGATTTAACTGAAGGATTCAGATATGCAAACCCGTCGCAAGACCCTCCAACACAGCGCCGTCGTGGCGGGCCTGCTGGCCAGCGCTGGCCTGTGTCCCCAATATGCCTTTGCGTTCAACGCACCAGCCTTTGAGGCCAAGAACCTCACTGACGCGCTCAAGGCCCTTGGCGCAGGCGCGCCGCAGGCCAGCAAGGATGTTGTTGTTACCGCGCCCGACATCGCGGAAAACGGGGCCGTGGTTCCCATTGCTGCGGCCACAACGTTGCCCGGCGTGAAGCAACTGCTGCTGCTGGTTGAAAAGAACCCGGCAGCACTGGTTGCGGTCTTCAACGTCACAGACGCGGTGGAGGCCAACCTGCTGACACGCGCCAAGATGGGCCAGTCGTCGGATGTTTATGCGGTTGCCATCATGAATGATGGCAAGGTGCTCTTCGCCAAGAAGGAAGT
>JANOAP010000402.1:0-2946 GCA_031411175.1 Rhodoferax sp.
GGTTTATTCGCATGGACGAAGAAACGCAAGGCACGCAGGGCGTTTTCACCCAGGACAAGGCGCCAAAAACACTTCGCGAACTGGCATTGAATGCCATCGAGGAAACCAGCTTCTACCCCGAAAACGGCAAGATTAGGCTGCGCGACATGATTGCCGGCCGGCCCGACTGGTGCATCAGCCGCCAGCGCAACTGGGGCGTGCCGCTGCCGTTTTTTATTCATACCGCCACCGGCGAGCTGCACCCGCGCACCATGGCCATCATGGACCAGGCGGCCAGCATGGTCGAGGCTGGCGGCATCGAGGCATGGAGCAAGGCGAGCGCTGAATCCATCATTGGCGACGATGCACCGAACTACCTCAAAAGCACGGACATTCTGGACGTGTGGTTTGACTCCGGCACCACGCATGACCACGTGCTGCGCCACAGCCACGCCGCGCAATCGACCTGGCCGGCCGATTTGTACCTCGAAGGCCACGACCAGCACCGCGGCTGGTTCCACTCATCGTTGCTCACCGCCTGCGCGATGTACGACCATGCGCCATACAAAGGCCTGCTGACGCACGGCTTCACGGTGGACGGCAAGGGCCGCAAGATGAGCAAGAGCGAAGGCAACGTCGTCGCGCCGCAGGAAGTCAGTGGCAAGCTGGGCGCTGAAATCATCCGGCTGTGGTGTGCTTCCACTGACTACTCGGGCGACTTGGCGATTGACGACAAAATTTTGGCCCGCGTGGTGGACACCTATCGCCGCATCCGCAACACGCTGAAGTTTTTGCTGGCCAACGTGAGCGACTTTGACCCAGTGACTGACGCGGTGCCACTCGACCAGATGCTGGAGATTGACCGCTACGCCTTGAGCCGCGCGTCACAGTTGCAGGCCGACATTCTGGCGCACTATGAGGTCTATGAGTTTCACCCGGTGGTGTCCAAGCTGCAAATCTATTGCAGCGAAGACCTAGGCTCATTTTACCTCGACATCCTCAAGGACCGGCTGTACACCACCGCGCCCAAATCGCTGGCACGCCGCTCCGCGCAGACCGCGCTGTGGCAGATCACGCAAGCCATGCTGCGCTGGATGGCACCGTTCCTGAGCTTTACGGCCGAGGAAGTATGGCGTGTTCTGGGCGCTGCGGGCAAAGTGCCTGCAGCGACTCGAGACTCGATCTTCATGGACACGTACGTCAACGTTGCTATGCCGGATGAAGCCCTGCTGGCCAAGTGGAGACGTATTCGCGACATTCGCAGCGGAACCAACCAGGCGATTGAAAGCGAGCGGACGGAAGGTCGACTGGGATCGTCACTTCAAGCCGAGTTGTTTTTGACATTGAATAAGTCAGATGTCGATCTTCTAAGTTCTCTGGGTGAAGACTTGCGCTTTGTATTTATTACTTCGGCCGTCTCATTGCAAGTAGCGTCTACCTCCAACGAGGTGCAAGAAAGTGAAGCTGTGTTCACTGCATACCCATCCAAAGGCACTAAATGCGAGCGCTGCTGGCACTATCGCGACGATATTGGCGCTGACGCCGCCCACCCCACGCTGTGTGGCCGCTGCACCAGCAACCTGGACGGCGCAGGCGAAGTCAGGGAGTTTGCCTGATGGCCACAAAAGGCGGCAAGCCTGCGGGCAAAGGGTTTGCGGGCAAGGCATTCGCCGGTAAACCCACGGGCGGTGGCGGCGGTGCAGGCATGCTGACCTGGCTCGGTCTGGCCCTCATCATCCTGATCGCCGACCAGTTCACCAAGGTGCTGATTGTGGGCTACTACAGCCTGGGCGATAGCACCCACGTCACCAATTTCTTCAACGTGGTGCGCGCCCACAATACCGGTGCAGCGTTTTCGTTTCTGGCGAACGCCGGTGGCTGGCAGCGCTGGTTTTTCACCGGCATTGGCGTGGTTGCGGCGGGCTTCATTGTGTGGATGCTCAAATCGCACGCGGGGCAAAAACTGTTTTCATTTGCCATGGCCTGCATTCTGGGTGGTGCCATTGGCAATGTGATTGACCGTGTCTTGTACGGCTACGTGGTGGACTTTCTGGACTTCCACTGGCGCTGGCTTGCACCCGTGTTTGCAGGCGGGCATTTTCCGGCCTTCAACATTGCCGACAGCGCGATTACCATAGGCGCAGCGAGTCTCATCCTTGACGAGCTGCTGCGCGTTCGGCGCGCCAAGACATAAAGAAAAACCGAGAAAGTGAACTCTTGACCCACCTGCTCAACCTTCTGGCAGCCATTGCCCTGCTGGTGTGGGGCACGCACCTGGTGCGTACCGGCATTCTGCGGGTGTTTGGCACCAATTTGCGCGGGATTCTGGCCAAGAGCACGACCAACCGCGTCGCCGCGTCGGTGGCCGGTGTGGGCGTGACCGCGCTGGTGCAAAGCAGCACCGCCACCGCACTGATCGTGTCGTCATTCGTTGGGCAAGGCCTGATGTCGCTGCCGTCTGCGCTGGCCGTCATGCTGGGTGCGGACATAGGCACCAGCCTTATGGCCGTGGTGTTCTCGCGCGACCTGTCATGGTTGTCGCCGCTATTCATCTTCGTTGGAGTGGTGCTGTTCATCACGCGCCAGTCCACCACCATTGGCCGCATTGGCCGTGTGCTCATCGGGCTGGGGCTGATGCTGCTGGCGCTGCGCCTGGTCACGCAGTCTGCCAATGTGCTGACGCAGGCGGTTGCGGTGAAAGCCCTGCTGGCCTCGCTTACCAGTGACCTGCTGCTGGAGATCATCGTCGGGGCGTTCCTGTCGGTGATGTCATACTCCAGCCTGGCGATTGTGCTGCTCACGGCCACGCTGGCATCCACTGGTGTGATCCCCATCGACGTGGCCCTGGGCCTGGTGCTGGGAGCCAATCTGGGCAGCGGGCTGCTGGCGGTGCTGACCCCGATGAGCGCCCTCGTCGTGTCGCGCCTGGTAGGGGTGGGGTTGGTGGTGTTGTTGGTGGTGGGGGTG
>JANOAP010000403.1:0-8283 GCA_031411175.1 Rhodoferax sp.
GTTCTGGGTACACTGACAGGTGATTTTGGGGCTTCATCCGCGGATCGAAGCAGCAAAAGTACGACGAAGGCCGCCGCTGCGTCTGCAGGCGATGAGAAAACAGTGGCCTTTTCATCGGGTGCCAGTGCCAGTGCCAGTCCTGGAGCCGATTTTCAGAAGACTGTGGTTCGTTCGTCTGCAACCGCATCGCCACCGCAGAAAACGGGTGACAATCCGGGAACCGCTACCAAATCGCCGGGCACCAGTGGTACCGTTGCTGACATCGAGATATAGCTAGAAAACGCAATGATTTATACGTTCTGCACAAAAACTGATCCGGGTCGCGCGAGAGAAAACAACGAAGATTCGGCGGTGTATGACGAAGCGACCTATCTGGGCGTGCTAGCGGATGGAATGGGGGGCTACAACGCCGGCGAAATCGCCAGCGGAATGGCCACCGCCTTCATCAGATCCGAAATGGCGAGGTGGCTGTCGGAGGTGGGCAAGAATGCCAAGGCACGGGAGATTCGCCGCGCGCTGGAACTCTGTGTCGACAATGCCAACCGGTCGATCTTCAACGCGGCCAACTCCAATTCACAGTATTCGGGCATGGGCACAACGCTGGTTGTGGCCGTGTTCCTTGATTCAAAGGTATTGATCGGCCATATTGGTGATTCGCGCTGCTATCGCCTGAGAAACGGTGAGTTGTTGCAGATCACCAAAGATCACTCACTGTTGCAGGAGCAGCTTGACGCTGGGTTACTTACTCTGGAGCAGGCGGCGACAGCCTCACACAAGAATCTTGTAACGCGTGCATTGGGGGTTGAGGATGCGGTTTTGCTGGAGTTGAACGAACATCAGGTGGACCCCGGAGATCTTTACATGTTATGTTCGGATGGTCTTTCCGACATGGTCGGTGACCCCGAAATTGCGAACATCCTGGGAGCGCAGGCCACCCTGGAGCAAAAGGCGGAGCGTCTCGTGGCCGCGGCAAACGAGCATGGCGGGCGTGACAACATCACTGTTTTAATGGTTCAGGCCGCGACCGGCGGCGAAAAGCGCGGTTTAATCTCTCGATTGCTGGGAAAATAGCAAAAATCTGGTTTTCGAATTACAAATTTCAGGAATAGGAGTCGGTCATGCCGAAAATGATCGTATCGATCGATGGTGTCGTGATCAAGGAAGTCCAGTTGACCAAGGACCGTACAACCTTGGGCCGGCGCCCCTACAACGACATCGTGATTGACAATCTGGCCGTCAGCGGTGAGCACGCCGTGTTGCAAATGACGGGAAATGAAGTCTTTCTTGAAGACCTCAACAGTACCAACGGTACGTATGTCAATGGCAAGGCCGCCAAGAAACAGTTGCTTCAGAACGGAGATATTGTTGAAGTTGGCAAGTACAAAATCAAGTTTGTGAACGAAGCCGTTGACCAGGGCTTTGAAAAGACGATGATGGTTCGCCCCGGAAGTGCACCGGCGGTTGCCACCCCTGCGGCGTATTCGCCAAATTCAACGGCTGAAATGGGGTCCACGGCTTCGTCGCACGCGGCGATCAAGGTTTTGTCGGGGGCAGCGTCAGGCCGGGAAGTGCCGTTGACCAAAGTGGTGACGACCGTTGGCAAGCCCGGCGTGGCAGTCGCTGCAATTACCCGCCGACAGCATGGGTTTGTGGTCCATCATGTCGAAGGTGCCGGAAATCCTTCACTGAACGGAGCTCCCATCGGGTCCGACCCGGTGGCGCTCAAGAATGGGGATTTGATCGAGCTTGCGGGAACTCAAATGCAATTTGTTCAGACTTGACCGTTTGATACAAATAACGTTCGACCCGGGCGATCAGGAATTCGTATTGCGGGCGGCTTCATGGGCTCAATACTGAAACACTGGCCCCGTATAGTCGTTACGCTTTTGCCATTGCTGCTGGCGTTGTTACATGCGGTCAGCATTGCGCCAATCGGCGTCCTTCAGCGCCTTGATGACATTATTTACGACGCTCGTTTGCGGGCGACGATGCCCAAAACGCTCGATGAGAGAGTTGTTATCGTCGATCTGGATGAGAAAAGCCTGGCTGAAGTTGGCCGCTGGCCGTGGAGCCGTAACAAACTGGCCGAGCTCACAGATGAGCTGTTTGACCGCCAGAAAATCGCCATTCTTGGGTTTGACGTTGTTTTTGCCGAGGCCGACAACAGTTCAGGGCTGAAGCGGCTGACTGAGTTGGCGCAGAATGAATTGCGCGACCAGGCGGGCTATGTTGAACGTTTGAAGTCGCTGCAAACTTCGCTTGACTACGATGCAATCTTTGCCAAATCGCTTGAGAAGCGTCCGGTCGTTCTAGGTTATTACCTGACCAGTGACCGGGACGGCCACACATCCGGAATATTGCCTTCACCTGTGATGGTCAGAGCGGACCTCCAGGGCCGCCCCATTGGTTTCACGTCATGGAGCGGGTTTGGTGCCAATATTTCACAACTCGCGGCTGTAGCGCCCGCTGCCGGGCACTTGAATCCCATCGCTGAAAGTGATGGCGTAGTGAGGTCGCTGCCCCTGATTGCGGAATACAAGGGGCAATACTATGAGTCATTGTCACTGGCCATGTTCAGGGTTTTGGCGGGCTCGCCAACAGTCGTCCCGGGCTTTCCGAAGGAGCGATTCCTGTCCCGGAGCTACCAGGGATTGGAAAGCATCCTGCTTAAGCTCGACAACAATAAGTCGATTTCCATACCGGTGGACGACAGGGTGGCCACACTGGTGCCCTATCGCGGTTTTGGAGGCCCCAAGAGCGGCTCATACAAGTACATCTCCGCGACAGATGTGCTATCCAAGAGCCTCCCCCCCAACGCGCTGAAAGGCAAAATTGTCCTTCTCGGTACGACGGCCCCGGGTTTGCAGGACTTGCGGGTGACTCCTGTGGGCGAAACCTACCCCGGTGTTGAAGCTCACGCCAATGTGATTTCGGGGCTCCTGGACGGGAAAATCCTGGTCAAGCCGGACTATGCGGTTGGGTATGAGGTGGTCCTGCTCGTCGTGGCAGGCCTCATCTTGGCGTTTGCGTTGCCTGTGCTTTCTGCGCCGCGTGCCGTCTTTTTGAGTGCTGGCGTGATCATCGCTCTTGTTGCTCTGAACTTGTGGATGTACCTGGACTTTGGTCTGGTTCTTCCTTTGGCTTCCGCATTGTCCATGGCTGTTACTGCATTTGCACTGAATATGAGCTATGGGTATTTTGTGGAAAGCCGCTCCAAACGCGAGCTTGCCAATCTTTTTGGTACCTACGTGCCGCCTGAACTTGTCGACGAAATGGTGAAAGACCCCGACAGTTACAGCATGAAGGCTACCAACAAAGAGCTGACGGTCATGTTCTGTGACATGCGCGGGTTCACGAAGATGTCCGAAAAGATGGAGCCTATTCAGCTTCAAGAGCTTTTAAACAGCGTCTTTAGTCGGCTAACCAGTCTGATCCGGGCAAACCGGGGCACCATCGACAAATATATGGGCGACTGCGTTATGGCTTTTTGGGGGGCCCCCGTCGAAACTCCCGAGCATGCCCATCTCGCAGTCAAGGCCGCCATGGAGATGACCGGAGCTATTCGCACCATCAACGAGGAGCACCGTGCAAAGGGACTGCCCGAAATTGGCATTGGTATCGGACTCAACACGGGCAGCATGTGTGTGGGCGACATGGGCTCCAACATTCGGCGCAGCTACACAGTGATTGGTGACGCCGTCAACCTGGGCTCCCGGTTGGAAGGGCTCTCAAAAGCCTATGGTGTCGACATGGTTGTGAGCGAGTCCACCCGCAAATTGGCCCCCGATTTTGCATGGCAAGAGCTCGACAAAGTGCGTGTTAAAGGCAAGGAAAAAGCGGTTGCCATCTTCTATCCCATTGCGCCGTTGGGGCAGGCAGCACCCGAGTCCCAATCAGAACTGAAGACTTGGGCAGCCTTTATTCGTGCCTATCGGGCTCAGGATTGGGACCAGGCTGACGTGCTTTTGCTTAACCTGTTGCGTGGAAATGCAAAAAAATACCTTTACCAAGTCTACTCAGAGCGTGTAGCCTCTATGCGAATGCTTCCATTTGATCCGGAATGGGACGGTGCGACTAATTTTGAAACCAAGTGAGGAGCCGCAATGAAGGTACGTGTGCTGGGCTGCTCAGGCGCAATCGCCAAAGACTGCAGAACGACATCATTCTTGATTGATGGGGATGTCCTCATTGATGCAGGTACCGGTGTCGGTGATTTGACGCTGGACGAAATGCGTGACATCAATCATGTGTTCCTAACGCATTCACACCTGGACCATGTTGCGGCTCTGCCCCTGATGGTGGACGCTATCGCCGCGCGTCGGGCCTCGCCCGTGCAGATTCATGCGCTGGCCGGCACGATCGCTGCCTTGAAGGCGCATATCTTTAATGACATCATTTGGCCGGATTTCAGCCGCATCCCAACGCCAGAGGCACCGTTCATTTCATTTCATGAAATACGCATGGGTGAGACACTTCAAATGCGAGGAAAGCTCATCGAGGTTTTACCTGCCGTGCATACCGTGCCTGCCTGTGGGTATGCGGTGACGGCTGGAAACGGTTGTTGGGTGTTCACGGGTGACACAGAGCGAAACCCGGCCTTCTGGAAGCGTTTGAACGAGCTGAACGTGGTGATGCTAGTGATTGAAACAGCTTTCAGCAACCGCGAAAAGGAATTGGCCAAACTGAGCCTGCACCTCTCGCCAGTTGTGCTTGCCAACGAGCTTGACTGTATTTCCCGAGATAAAAAATACCCCATTTACATCACGCACACCAAGCCCGCAGAAACTGCGCTCATCATGGCGGAAATCCAGAAGTTTGATGAAACCGCTATCAACGGACCCAACGTGACCCATGACATCCGTTGGCTGCGTGCCGGTCAGGAATTTGAACTATGAGCGCCGTACTGAAACCCGGTGGAATCGAAAGGCCCGCCGACAAAGGCTTTTCAGACTCCCAAAAACAGCCCCTGGAAAAGCGGGGCATGACCTTTGAGGCTATTTTTTACAAACAGCTCCAGCAAGTCACTGCGCGCATCCATGAAACCGACAATGTCGAGCAGATCATGCTGGAGGCCAGCCAGGACATCTGCAAGCTTTTCAACGCCGACCGTCTCACGTTGTACGCGGTAAATGAAGACCGCACTGCCATCGTCTCCAAGGTCAAGACCGGGCTTAACAGCAGCCGAGAGCTCAAGCTTCCCATCACGCCGCAAAGCATCGCGGGCTATGCCGCTTACAGCCGCAAGCTGCTCAACCTCACAGATGTTTATGACGACGAAGCACTCAAGCAGATTCACCCTTCGCTGACCTTCCTCAAGGAAGTCGACAAGCGTTCGGGCTATCGCACCCGCGAGATGCTTGTCGCTCCCATCCTTGAAGGTGACATGCTCCATGGCGTGCTTCAGGTGATCAACAACAAAGGTAATCAGCCCTTTGGCGAGCTGGAGGTCGAAGGTGTTTCCCAGCTTTGCAAAACCTTAGGCACCGCGATTCGCCAGCGCGTTCAAAAAGTAGAAGACAGCCAGAGGAAGGTCGCCACCAAGTATGACGGCCTGATTGCCGACGCCGTCATGACCACCGCTGAACTGGAGCAGGCATTTCAGGCTGCCAGAGACCAGGCCAAGCCAATCGAGCACGTCTTGATGGCAAACTTCAAGATTCGGCCATCCCAGATTGGCCCTTCCCTGGCGAAATTCTTTGGCGTTCCCTACGAGCCATTCAATTCAAGCCGGATTCGGTCCGAGATGCTCCACGGCCCATTGAAGCGCGATTTTGTGGAAGAGCACGGCTGGCTGCCCCTAGAAGAGTCGCCGGATGGTTTGGTCATCATGTGTGTGGACCCAGAGGCGGTGCGTGGCTCACGGGTCGTTCCCCAAGTCTTCCCGCGGATCACCAAATTTGTCTACCGTGTGACAACCCTGACCGAGTTTCAGGAAACGCTGGCGCAAGTTTTTGGAGCCGGGGTTGAAGGCGGGTCCATCGACGAGTTGTTGGCCGACATGGATGGCGGCCCCATAGAAGATGGCTCCAATGACGACTCGCTGGAGTCCGCTGCTGCCGACAACGAACTGGTCAAGTTCGTCAACAAAGTCATTATTGACGCCTACAACCAGAAGGTGTCGGACATCCACATCGAGCCAATGCCTGGCAAGTTCAAGACCGGCATCCGCTTTCGCATAGACGGCAGCCTGCAGCCTTATATTGAAGTGCCGGCACATTTTCGGCAAGCGATGGTCACGCGCCTCAAAATCATGTGCGACCTGGATATTTCGGAGCGCCGCAAGCCGCAAGACGGCAAGATCAAGTTCAAGAAATATGGCCCGCTCGATATTGAGCTTCGGGTGGCGACGATTCCCTCAGCGGGCGGCGTTGAAGACGTCGTGATGCGTATTCTGGCCGCCGGCGAACCTATTCCCCTGGAAAAGCTTGGGCTCACACCGCACAACAGGCAGCGCGTGGAAGCCACTGTCAGCAAACCCTATGGCCTTTTTTATGTGTGTGGTCCAACCGGTTCCGGCAAGACCACCACGCTGCATTCGATTCTGAAATTCCTGAACAAGCCTGACACCAAGATTTGGACTGCTGAAGACCCGGTGGAAATTACCCAGAAGGGTCTGCGTCAGGTTCAGATCAACAAGAAAGCGGGCATCGACTTTGCACTGGTTATGCGCGCTTTCCTGCGTGCCGACCCGGACATCATCATGGTGGGCGAGTCACGCGACAAGGAAACCGTGTCGATGGGCGTCGAGGCCTCTTTGACCGGCCACTTGGTGTTCTCCACCCTTCATACCAACTCAGCGCCAGAATCCATTACGCGGTTGCTTGACATGGGCATGGACCCCTTCAATTTTGCCGACGCACTGCTCGGTATCCTGGCGCAGCGACTGGCCAAAAAATTGTGCGACTGCAAGGAAGACTACGTACCCGATGGCTCTGAGTTGAAGCGTTTTCTGGCCGAGTATTCTGAAGAACTGCGTCACTCAGTCGCCTGGAAGGCTGACTACGATGGTGAAACCCAGAAGCTTCTTGATAGTTGGGTTGACCTGTACGGGCAGGATGGCCAGCTCAAGCTCTATCGGGCGAAGGGCTGCATTAAATGCGGCAACACGGGTTACAAAGGCCGGATCGGCCTGCATGAGCTGCTGATTGCGGATGACCCGGTCAAAAAACTCATTCAGGAGCGCGCCCGTGTCGCCGAGATCTTTGCGGCCGCTGTTGAGGCCGGTATGCGCACCTTGAAGATGGATGGCATGGAGAAAATCATGCTGGGCATGACTGACCTGAAAATGGTTCGGTCGGTGTGTATCAAGTAAAGATAGCCCTCGCGACATCGGCCAGGAGTGGCTGACAAAATTGTCACTGCGACAGATTTCAAATGTAAATTAGGCCGAATTTGTCGTGCATTTAGGCGTTTTGGACGTGAAATATCTGAAAACAGCCAAAAAACAACCTGGCATGGAAGCTGCTCAACAGTATTGCGTTCCCCGAGTAGTTTTCCATTTTTTGTTTTATCCAAGGAGTTTTCAATGAAGCGTTCCATGCAAAAGGGTTTCACCCTGATCGAGTTGATGATTGTTGTGGCGATCATCGGTATTTTGGCTGCTGTGGCGTTGCCTGCCTATCAGGACTACACCAACCGTGCCAAGGCCTCTGAGGTGATTCTGGCGGCCAGCGGCGCGCGTACCTGCGTTAGTGAGCAAGTTCAGACGGTTGGTTTAAGCAATCTCAGCGCAACCTGCGCTGGCGGTTTTGCTCAGACAAAATACGCTAAAGCATTGGCGGTCGGTGATACATCGGGCGTCATCACGGTTTCTGGCCAAATTCTTCAAACCGGTACAACTGACTTGGTCGTTACCCTGACCCCTACCATCACGTCTAGCGCGATTTCCGCTTGGGTGTGTGCAGGTTCCGTTGCCAAATGGTTGCCAGGATCGTGTAAATAAATAGAGCAGTCTCGGACTCAATCAAAGGGGAGCGTTGGCTCCCCTTTTCGTTTCCGGACAGGCATTGGTGATATCAAGTCGCAAGTGTTGCAAGGCTTACCGGGTGTTTGGCGCTCAGTGACAGTGACATAGCCGCCTCACCGTATTTACAAAAATGTCGTTCAAAGCCACAGAAACCCTAAATTAGGTCGAATTTATTTAGCGTTTCAGGTGGTTTCGTGAGAAAAATTGGAAAACCCCGCCTGGCATGAAAGCTGCTGGAAATCTAAGGTTATCTGAGTTTTTTCCATGTCAGTTCTAGCCTAGGAGTTTTCAATGAAGCGTTCCATGCAAAAGGGTTT
>JANOAP010000404.1:0-2247 GCA_031411175.1 Rhodoferax sp.
CCTGCGGCCTCATTGACGCTCACGGGGCCACTGATGTTCAGTACCGGAATGCTTGGGTCTACGATCGTGCCTGTGCCCACCAAAGGGCTTGTGTTTTGCGGCGTCGCCGCACCCAGGGTCAAGGTCTCCGTAGGCTCGGAAATGCCGTCGTTCACGGTGGGCAGGCGCACGATGAAGCTGCTCGCACCCGGAGGTACCGTGACCGACGTGCCAGTCACAGGTGTAAAGGTCAAGCCACCATCAAATGAAACCAACGCTGGGCTGGTATCCGTCCCCAAGGTCGCCGTGCCGGATGCCGGGCTCAGGGTCACCGTCGTGGGGGTTGTGCTGGTGTTGCTCAATCTCACTACAAAGTCCAGCGGCGAACCTTCATTGACGCCCGGGCTGCTGATTCCGGACACCTTCGGACGGTCGTCATCTGCTGGTGTCCCAGGTTCGGCGCCAGTACCAGTGCCGTCATCGCGAACGTCAGTAGAGACGGTGCCAGTGGCGATCACCGCGTTGACCGGCGCACTCAAATTCAATGTAAAGCGTTCTGATCCCTCAAACACAGCATCGTTCGTGATCGCCACGGTGATTGTTTTGGTCGTTTCACCGGGCGCAAAGGTCAAGGTGCCCAGTGTGGATGTGAAATCATTGCCTGCAACAGCAGTACCACTAGACGTGTTGTAACTAACGGTCACAACCGTAGACGAAGCACTGGAAAGAGTCACGGTATAGGTCGCCACACCAGCCGCTTCATTGACCACCGGGGGGCCTGCAAGAGTCACCGTGGGTGCCGTTGTGCCAGCCGACGTACCCAGGAAGAGGGCCTCAGAAGCTACCGGATCAAAACCACGGTTCAAAAACAGCGGATCGACACTCTCCACAATCCGAAGAACCCGGACAAAATCATGCGCCTCGCCCGCCCCGCCGCCACCCGCGTTGAAGCCAGCAGCGGTGGCTTCGAGTTCGGTCGACAGGTCTCGCCCCGACTCCAATGCCCGAATAATTTGATCGGCACCGGAATTCAGGTCTTTAAGCGCTGAATCTGTTGCGTCGGCCGGGGCAGTGCCCAGCAAACTGCCGTCGATTAGCAGTTCACGCCCGCCCACCAGGATGATGGGCTGTGAATTGGGCAGTGCCAGTTCCAGCCGGGTGCCTTCATCGGTGACAACGATTTGCCCTTCCTGGACTTCATCGCCGACCTTGAGCTCAGTGCGCCCTCCGGCAGCGTTGACGACCCAAGCTTTGCCTTGCAGGATGACAACAACACCACGGGCTTGAGCAGTAACTTGATCGACGGCCATCATGAACTCCAGAATGAATTAACAGAACTGGAGTCATGCTATCGGTTGTCCACGCCGACGGGTATTGTCCTGAGGTACAGGTAAGCGACAGAATCGCGTGAAAAATTACCGGATTCCGTGAACTCTAAGCGCCAGTTGAAGGCGGTCAACCACGCCAAGCTTTGCGAAGACACCCGCCAGATGGGCTTTGACGGTCCGTTCGGTAATTCCGCAGTGCTCTGCAATTTCACGGTTGGCACGGCCATTGGCCGCCAGACCCGCCACCTCACGCTCGCGTTCGGTCAGCCCGATTGACCATGCGGATTGAGGCTCTACGGGCTTTGGTGGACTCAGGCGGACACCGGCCAGCAAATCCCGCATGATGTCCGGCCCCACCCACACATGACCAGCACCAATCACCTGAAGCACCTGCCGCAAAGTCTGGGCGTCAGCATAGGCATGGCAATAGCCGGCAAACCCGCCACCAAGTGCCTGTATGCCCTCCTCCCGCCTGGGCCGTGAGCTCGCGAATACGAGTCGCCGCGCAGCCGAGTGAGGCGCCCAGGCAACATCTGAAGCGGCAGGCAAGCCTGGGACCGCCTGGTCTACCCAGACGACGGTATCCGGTGGCAATTGCAATTCCGACAAAGCCGAAAACCGATCAATACAGATCGCATTTTTTGCCCGGAAAACACGCCGCCAATGCTCAAGAAGCCCCACGTCATGACTCAGAAAGACAAGAAATACAGAGCTCATCGTTCAGTCAGCGCGTTTGATTTCGCCCGCAAAATGGGTTTGAGCAGATAGGACAGCACCGATTTTTTGCCCGTGACAATGTCCACTTCGGCCACCATCCCCGGGATGATCGGTAACTTGCCTGCGCCAAGTTCTGCAGACAAGGTTCGCACCCTGACCACAAAGAACGCGTTGCCTTTTTCGTCAATGACCGAGTCGGCGCTGATATGTTCAAGCGTTGCGT
>JANOAP010000405.1:0-8243 GCA_031411175.1 Rhodoferax sp.
CCAATCTGATGCAGCGTGAGTGCCAGAGCCATGCCGCCGATGCCGCCACCGGCGATCAGGACTGGGTGTTTGATGTTGATTTTTCCCATGCGCGGCATTGTCTTCGATCCGATTTAGCTGGCGAGCTGTGCCACAGGGAAATCATACGGAAGTTGCAAATTCACTCCGCCTCAAACTGCCCCGCATTCTTCCCCTTGAAGGGTGCATAAAACGCCTTGATGGTTGCCATATCAGCCTCAATGTCTCCCGTCGGCAGAAACACTGGCCCCAGCCCGCTGATCTTTTTCTCGTAATCCATGTAAGCCATCACGATAGGCACCTGCGCACCGACAGCGATGTAGTAAAAACCGGTTTTCCAGTAACGCGTGTTGCTGCGGGTGCCTTCGGGCGGCACGATCAGTTGTAGCGGGCCGTCAGCGGCCTTGATGGCTTCAATAGATGCGGCGACCAGGTTGGCGGACCTGGCCCGGTCTACCGGAATGCCACCCAGCCACATCATGATTCCGCGAAACGGGGGTGTGAAGAGCTGTTCCTTGCCCATCCAGTAAACGTGCAGCCGCAGTGAAAACGCCACCATCAGCGTGTAGGGCAGGTCCCAATTGCTGGTGTGGGGGGCGGCAATCAATACACTCTTGCTGCCATCGGGCGGCAGGCTTCCCAGGCACTTCCAGCCCGTCAGCTTCAGAAATGTCACTGAGAACCCGCGAAGCAGGGTGTTGACGATGGGCGTATCGAAGATGGTGCGGTGCATGGGGCAGCTCAAGTGGTCCTGAAGGGGCCGCCGGATTATCGCCACAGGCAATGAAGACAAACGCCTCTTGCGCTATAAGCCTGAATGGCACGGTAAACACTCGATTGGAATAATTTTGGAAAAGAGCTTGATGACAGCCAATGAATCGCTGGGACTGGAATGGACCACGCTGCAAAACAACCATGAGCAGTATGAGAAGGGCGGGCTTCTTCTAAAACTTGCGAGTCTGGTGCTGACGGCCATGGGCATTGCGCTGGGTCTGGATGCTTGGCTCATCGCCGCCCTGGTGGCGGTGCTCTGGGCGCAGGAGGGCATCTACCGCACCTTTCAGTCCAGGCTGGGTGAGCGGATATTGCGTGTGGAATCCCTGATCCGGCAGGACGGTTCGGGCGCAGGCCTGTCGGGTGCCGGGCCCTTGGGGTCCGGCCTGGCGTATCAGCTCCACTCAGAATGGCTGGCCGGGCGCAAGGGTGGGCTGGCGTTGGTGGCGGAGTACGCCCGCAGCGCCAGCAGGCCCACGGTGGCGTTTCCACATGCGCTTATTCTGCTGGGCTTTATGATTGCCTATCAGGGGTAAATCAACTGGCGCGCCGCAGGTGCCCAAGGCTCAACAAAGTGGGCCATTCCAGTTCGGATACCTCGCCACTCCACCGTCATGCCATCGTCACTCATTTGAGGCCCCTTTTTGAATTTAGCTGAGCGATTCAAAGCCCTGCCATTGTGGCAACGGCTGGCCTGGGGCCTTCTGGTGGTGTTCGCGCTGGCCGGGGCCGACGTGGCCCGTCGCGATGCCGTCCCCGCCGCGCCGCGCGCCGTGTGGCCGGGTGACGCCCATGTGCCCGACAAGGCCCGGCTTGTGGTCAAAGCCAGTGGCAGCCTGCCCATGCCAGCCAACACGCCCAGTGCCCATGGCAGCAGCCTGCTGGCGATGCCGGCGGGTAGCCCGTCTCTGGTGTCGGCATTCTGGTTTGCGGGCGAGCGCGAAAGCGCGCCGGATGTGCAGATTGTGGAGTCGCACTTTGGCCGCGCGACCCAGCAATGGAGCCCCGCACGCGTGGTCGTCAACCGGTATGACATGGCCGGCAAGCTGGGCTATGGCCTGCGCCGTCTGGGCAACCCGGTGGCCTGGATTGACGCGCAAGGAAAGATGCACCTGTTCGTGGTGGCCACCGGCCTGGGCGGCTGGGCGGCCGGGCGCATTCTGCATTTGCGCCAGACCGATGATGGCAAAGACCCGAACAAGCTGGTGCTGGGCGAGCCCACCGTGCTGGCGCTGTCCTGGTTGTGGAATACCAGCTTTCTGGTGCGCGGTGCGCCGCAGCCACTGGCCGACGGCGGCATGGTGCTGCCGGTTTATTTTGAATTGGGCATCAAATACCCGGTGGCGCTGCGATTTGATGCGCGCGGCGAGTTCAAAGGCATGACGCGCATGTCTTCCCGGGCGAATTTGTTGCAGCCCACCATGCTGGCACTGGACGAAACGCACTGGCTCGCCTTGATGCGCGACCAAAGCCCCGTGGCCCGGGTGGGCGCTGCGGTGACCGTTGACGGCGGCCAGCACTGGCGTGATCTGCCCGACCTTAACCTGTTGAACCCGAACTCATCCATTGCCGGGATTGCCCTGAAGCCGGGTGACTATTGGCTGGCGCACAACTCGTCACCCAACGCCCGCTTTGTGCTGGATTTGAGCCGCTCCCGCAACGGGCAGGACTGGACGCTGGCGCAGACCCTGGTGCGCGGGGTGGACCCCGAGGAATACTCCTACCCGTCCATGGCCTGGGCTGGTGATTCGCTGTGGGTGAGCTACACCCACCATCGCAAAAGCATTGCCTGGCAGCGCTTGGGCTTTGAGGTGGCGCCGTGATGCAAGCCTTTTTTCAGAGCCTGATTTCCAGCGCCACGCCGGTGCTGCCGGGGGCCGGGCTGCTGCGGTTTGCGCTGCCTGGGGCGTGGGCGATTATTCTGGCATGCGGTTTGATGTGGCTGGGGCGGCGTTGGCCATCCCGCGTGCGGCTTGGGCTGGCCACGCTGGTGGCGGTGGTGACCTTGCTTGCAGGCCCTTGGTCTCCCGCTTATTACCTGAGTCTGGCTTTCCAGATGCCCAGCCTGATGACGCTTCTGATTTGCGTGGGCTGGGCTGCGGGTGAAATATCTGGAAAGCGTCCCGCCCTGAGCCTGAAGCCCTTGGCACCCTTTGTTGTGGTGCTGGGTTGGCTGCTGTTGCTGGATGCGCTGGCGTTGCTGCCGGTCTCAATCTACCACTGGGGCTTTACCTCCATCGCTGTGGCGGTTGTGGCGCTGCTGGCTTGTCTGCCTTGGGTGGCTGCAGGGCGGGCTTCGCTGGGGTTGCTGGGCTCATTGCTGCCTGGCTCGCTGCTGACGCTCGCAGTGCTGGCCTTGTTCGTCATGACGCGCCTGCCCACCGGCAATCTGTGGGACGCGCTGATGGATCCCTGGCTGTGGTTCGCATGCCAGGGCTGGTGCCTGGCCAGGGGCTGGCGCTACTTGCGGGCTGTCAGGACCCGTTAGTGCGCACGACCAGCCATTCACGGCTGAACAGCCAGGTGTGGGGGTACCAGACATTGGCCCCATGGATCTCGCCGGGCTTGTGGCGTCCTTTCACGACCCAGCGGCTGGCCAGCACTTTGCAGCCTGGCAGGCATGCCGGGCCGGGTTCATTGAAGTCGGCCTGCGCCCAGATCACGGCGTCGAAGGTGTTCAAGAATCCGTTCAAGCGGGTGTTCGATGCCACAGGGTCAGCCAACATGGCCACGTCGTAGGGCGCGAACCGGTTGTGGCCCGGCAGCAAAAAGCCAAAGCGCTCAAACTGGGCGTTGAAGTCGCTGGGCACGGCCAGCCGTGCATTTGAAAAACGGGCGCTGACATCGGCTGGGTAGCGTCCCTGGGGGCCATCCAGCGGTGCCACCGCGGCATTGAAGCAGGCGTACACCGCAAGGGTCGATGCCACCGTGCAGGCGCGTGTCCAGTGCGAATTCAGCAGACCGGCCAGCACGGCCGCCAGCCCTACGGCAACGCAGGTCAAAGCCAGCGCCAGTTCTGTGTCTGACCCGATCTGAAGGTCGTGTGCCACCCATGCAATGCGGCCCATTGCCACAATCGCCACGCTGCAAAGACCCAGCGACAGCAAAAACCAGCCGCGCCCCATGCGGTCCCAGTACAGCGCAATCAGCATGGCCACGGCGGGCATGGCTGGTATCACATAGCGCGCCGAACGCTGGCTGGGGATACTGAACACCACCAACCACACCACCAGCCAGGCGAGCAGGATGCAGACGTGGGCGGGCTGGGTGCGCAGCTTGCTTAAATTTTTGAGGCCTAGCCAGGCCAGGCCCAGCACCACAAACGCCAGCAACCCGGCGTTTTGTACATAGGCAAGCAACTGAGCCCACAGGCTGGAGTCGCCACCATGCAGGGCCTCATGCCAGTAGCCTTGCTTGTCGACCATCTTGCCCGCGTTCTCGCCGATGACGAACTCATTCCAGACCGCTGCCGGGTCGGGGTCCAGCGCAAACCAGAGCCCAAAAATGCACAACGCCAGCGCGGCAGCAAAGGCGATTTGCAGGGACGTGTGAACGACGACGCGCCATTGCAGCCGGGGCTCGCTGGCCAGCACGGCGCACCAGAGCGCGGCGGCCGCAGGTGCAATGAGCGCAAACGACTTATAGGCAGCACCCAATCCCCAAGCCACACCGGTGAAGATGCAGGTTGCTATGCTTATAGAAGCAAAGTATTCAATGGATACGGGGTTTAATGGCCTATTAATTAGGGAAATATCATTGAATTGGGGTGCAACCCCTTCCTGCCGCAGACGCAGCCACAGCAGTGCAAACAAGGGCAGGTCCAGCCAAAAGGTTTCCGGCGCGCTGGTCAAAAACGGCCGACCATACCGGAAGGTGCAAAAAAACCCCAGGTAGACACAGGCCGCCACGCAGGCGGTGCGGCGGCTGGCCGTGATGCCGTGAACTGACCAGGCAATGGCAGCGGTGATGAGCAGCGTGTAAATCAGGCTGGGCAGGCGCAGCACCCACATCTGCCAGTGCTGTCCCCAGCCGGTGGCCACGATGGCTTGCCAGAACAGGCCCGGCGGCTTCGTGTTGCGCATGTTGTCCAGTTCGGACATCAGGGGCAACCAATGGCCCGAGTGAGCCGTCAGGCGCGCGATGTGGGTGTAAACGAGTTCGTCGCCATTGTTGGGGATGTACTGCCCATCCAGACCCATCGCATACACGCCGGCCGCAAGTGCCAGCAAGACCAGCCATGCAAGGCTTGGCGTACGCCCTTGAACGCGACTGGGTGCACGGGGGTGATCGCCCGGTAAATGGACGCGTTTCATTTTTTGGGTCGTTGGCGAAAGGTCCACCGGTCATTGGCCAGAAAATTGCTCACGCTGGCGGCGATGATGGCAATGATGTTGGCCAGGCGGTAGTCCATGGTGTTGGACAGCAGCAGCGTCAGCACGTACTGCAAGCCGCTGCCAAAAGCCGACGCCGTCGCGTACTGGCCAAACTCTGCCAACAGCAGGCGCAGGCTGACCGGGCCGGGGCCAATGGTCGGGCGTTCTTGCTGCTCCATTGTCTTGACCCGGTCCGACCAGGTCCACAGGCGGTTCCAGCTGAAGTTGTTGATGGTGGCCAGCAGGATAGCCAGGGCCAGGGACAGGTAGGGCTTGTTGTAGGCGGCCTCAATATGATTGAACAGGTATTCGTGGCCAACGTGCAGCACCACCAGGTTAACCACCGTGCCACTGGCACCGACGATGCCGAATTTGATGTAGCGGTAGCGTTCCAGTGCCCCCAGCGCCCACAATGCCGCGCGCTGTAGTGCTGTGCCCTGGCTCATGCCGTTGTTACCGTCGCTGGTGCCGTTGAAGTTGTCGTGGCTGCTGGCGGGCTGTTCAGGTAGCCAACAGCGTCGGCCAGCACCGGGTCAGGCGCGATGCGCTTCAGGCACTGGTTGTCGCCGTCGCAAAAGGTCTTGCGGTGGTTGTAGGCGCTCAGGCAGGGCGAGCAGGCAATGCCAGACTCATAGATGCTGGCACGCGGTCCCAGCGGGCCATACAGCTTGCCGGTCTCCGGGCCAAAAAATGCCATGGTGCGAATCGGCGTGAGGCTGGCAAAGTGGCCAGGGCCGCCGTCATTGGTGATGAGCAAGTGGGCGGCGTGAAACAGCATCAGCAGTTCACGAATGCTGCGGGTGTAGCCGGTGAGGTCCACGCAGAGGTCGCTGGCCGTTTGGGCCTTCAGGTCACGGGCCAGCTCGGCGTCGTCGCGCAGGCCAATCAGGCCCACGGCATATCCGGCCTGGCACAGGCCCCGCGCCACACGGGCATAGTGCTCTGCGGGCCAGGCGCGCTCAGGCAATACGCCGCCACCTGCATACAAAAGCACAATTTTGCGGTCGCTCACCACCGGGTGATCGGCCATTACTTTTTGCCGGTACGCGGCCAGTTCTTCGGCTTCAAAATTCACGACCAGGTCCGTGTCTGTAGGCGTGTCACGGATCGGGGCTGCCTTGTTGCGTGGCATGCTGCTGCCGTCCAGCGCATCCACCAGCGACAAAAACTGTTTGCTGATGTGCTGGTAGGGGTTGTAGGGAATTGCGCGGTTGATGTAGCTGCCGCGGTACCGGCCTACCTGCGTGGGGGCGTTAAACCCCACCCGCAACGGCGCACCCACCAGAAACGCCATCAGGCTGCTGATGCGCGAGAACAGCTCGCAGTCGATCACCGCATCCAGCGGCAGGCGGCGCATGGCAACCGAGACGCGCCAGATGTCGCGCAGCAGGCCAAGCCCCGAGCTGTCGTCCAGCGCATGCAGATGCTCTGGTTTCGCCAGGCCCAACAGCACGGAAACTTCCTGATTTTTCTTGAGCTGCAACACATGCAGCGTCACGCCGGGGTAGCGCTTGCGCAGCTCGGCAAACATCGGGCCAGCCAGCACGATGCTGCCCATCTCGGACAGCAACACCACCAGAATGTGGCGCGGCGCCCCTATCTGTGCACCGGGCTGGCCCCAACGTGTCAGCCGTACCCACAGTGACACAACGCGGCACAGAACCTGACCGACCCAGCGGTCGATCCAGCGCTGCGTGTCAACCTTCATTTCTGAAAGTACCGAGGGTCATGGCGTTACAGGCCCGCCGCTGCCCGCAGCGCCTGGACTTTGTCAGTACGTTCCCAGGTGAACTCGGGCTCTTCGCGGCCAAAGTGGCCGTAGGCGGCGGTTTTTTCGTAGATGGGGCGCAGCAGGTCCAGCATCAAAATGATGCCTTTAGGGCGCAGGTCAAACAGCTCATTGACCAGCGCGGCAATTTTCTCGTCAGGAATCACGCCCGTGCCTTCGGTGTAGACCGTCACGTTCATCGGTTTGGCCACACCAATCGCGTACGCCACCTGAATCTGGCACTGGCGCGCCAGACCGGCCGCCACGATGTTCTTGGCCACATAGCGTGCGGCATAGGCGGCCGAGCGATCCACCTTGCTGGGGTCTTTGCCGGAGAATGCGCCGCCGCCATGGGGGCAGGCACCGCCGTAAGTGTCCACAATGATCTTGCGCCCGGTCAGGCCGCAATCACCTTGTGGGCCGCCAATCACAAAACGACCGGTGGGGTTGATCAGGTAGCGCGTGTTTTGCAGCCATTCTTTGGGCAACACGGGTTTGATGATTTCTTCAATGATGGCTTCATTGAACGACGCCTTCATCTTGGTGGGTGTTTCGCTCTGGTCCGGGCTGTGCTGGGTGGACAACACCACCGTGTCGATGCTATGGGGCTTGCCGTCCACATATCGCATGGTGACCTGGCTCTTGGCGTCGGGGCGCAGGAACGGCAGGCGGCCATCCTTGCGCAACTGGGCCTGGCGCTCCACCAGACGGTGGGCGTAATAAATGGGCGCGGGCATCAGCTCGGGCGTCTCATTGCAGGCGTAACCAAACATCAGGCCCTGGTCGCCCGCACCGATGTTCAGGTGGTCGTCAGACGCGTGGTCTACGCCCTGGGCGATGTCATTGCTTTGTTTGTCGTAACACACCATCACGGCACAACCCTTGTAGTCGATGCCGTATTCGGTGTTGTCGTAACCAATGCGCTTAATGGTGTCGCGTGCCACCTGGATGTAGTCGACATGCGCGTTGGTGGTGATCTCGCCAGCCAGCACCACGAGGCCAGTGTTGGTCAGCGTCTCGGCGGCGACACGGCTGCGCGGGTCCTGCTTGAAGATGGCATCGAGAATCGCGTCAGAAATCTGGTCTGCCACTTTGTCGGGGTGGCCTTCAGAAACGGATTCAGAGGTAAAGAGGAAATCGTTCGCCATTTAAATAAACTCCAAAGAAGGTTAAGTCACACGCTATTCATCACATCGTCGCGTTGCTTGGGCTTTGGAGCTTTTAGCGAACGCTTTAGCAGATTGGCCAATATCGGGGCTGATACTGGCAAGGCACAATGGCGTCACTTTCGTGGGCCTGATGTGCGTGTC
>JANOAP010000406.1:0-12335 GCA_031411175.1 Rhodoferax sp.
GAAACGCTCTACTATGAGCCCTATTTCCAGCGCCATGTGGTCGGTGCGCCCGTGGTGACGAGTGTGCAAGGTGAGGTGGTAAGCGCCCATGCAAGCTATGCCGTTTTCAGAACCAAACCGGACGAGGTCACGCAGGTCTACAACGTGGGCCGCTACATGGACACGGTGGTGCGCGCGCCACAAGCTGCGCATGGCTGGCTGCTGACCCGTCGCAACTGTGTCTTTGACAGCGACCTCATCCTCAATTCGATGATCTACCCGATATAAATCGAGTTACTTCGATATCAATCCTACGGGTTTACGTGATCGATGAAAATGGGCAATTGCAATAGAGTTCACTTGTTAAAAATGAAGGAGTATTTATGTCTACCCGCCGCCTGGTTCTGACCCGTAGCGCCGCCCTTGTTGGTGCGGCTTCCACCGGGCTGTTATTGCCCCAAATCGCCCGTGCCCAGTCGGGCAGGATTCGCGTGGGCCTGATGCTGCCCTACACCGGCACCTTCGCCCAATTGGGTGTGGCGATTGAAAACGGTGTCCGCCTGGCTATTGACGAAAAAGGCGGCAAGCTCGGTGGCCGCGAGATCGAATGGTTCAAGGTGGACGATGAGTCTGAGCCCTCCAAGGGGATCGAGAACGCCAGCAAGCTGGTGCAGCGTGACAAGGTCGATGTGCTGATCGGTACAGTGCATTCTGGCGTGCAGATGGGCATCCAGAAGGTCGTGCGCGACAGCGGTACGCTGTGCCTTATTCCGAACGCCGGTGTGCACGCTGCCACCCGCTCCCTGTGCGCACCCAATGTGTTCCGCACCAGCTTCTCCAACAGCCAGCCCACACGCGCGCTGGGTCAGGCCATGAGTGCCAAGGGCCACAAAAAAGCCGTGTGGATCACCTGGAAATACGCGGCGGGCGACGAAGCGTTTGAAGGCTTCAAGGAGAGCTTTACCGCGTCTGGCGGCACCATCGTGAAGGAGCTGGGTCTGCCCTTCCCGCAGGTTGAGTTCCAGGCGCTGTTGACCGAGATCGCCGCGCTCAAGCCCGACGCCGTGGCCTGCTTCTTTGCCGGTGCTGGTGCTGCCAAGTTCATCAAGGATTACGCCGCAGCGGGCCTCAAGGGCAAGATCCCGCTGTATGGCTCCGGCTTTTTGACCGAAGGCGTGCTGGATGCTGCGGGTGACGCGGCCAACGGCATCATCACCACGATGCACTATGCCGATTCGCTGAACACGCCGCGCGACAAGCAGTTCCGGCTTGAGTACGCCAAGAAATTCCGCCTGCAGCCGGACGTCTATGCTGTACAGGGTTATGACACCGGGCTGCTGCTGGCCCTGGGAGCCGCCGCTGTCAAGGGCGACCTGTCGGCCAAGCCTGCACTCTACAAGGCCATGGAATCAGCCACCATTGACAGCCCGCGCGGCAAGTGGACCATGAGCAAGTCGCACAACCCGGTGCAGGACATTTATCTGCGCGTGGTGGAAAACAAGGAGAACAAGGTGCTGGGTGTGGCCGCCAAGGCGCTGGCAGACTCGGGTGCCGGTTGCAAAATGGCCTAAACCTGGCGGCATAGACCAAGCGACCTAGACGGGGCTCATATCCCGCATCGGGAGGCTTGTCCTCCCTTTTTTTGAGACCGAAAAGACCCATGACCCTGACCACCTATGGCCTGTACCTGGCCGCTGTTGCCCTGCTGGTGCTGACACCCGGCCCCACCATGTTGATGAGCATCACCAATGCCGCCAGTTACGGCACGGCACGGGCGTTGACCTCCACCGCCGGAAGTGTGACCGCCGTGTTGGGGCTGATGTTGTTGTCCAGCATGGGGCTGGGTGCGGTGCTGGCGGCTTCCGAGCTGGCGTTCACTGTGCTCAAGGTGGTGGGGGCGGGCTACCTCATCTATCTGGGTATCACGACCTTTCGCAGCGCAGACCGCGCCGTGTTTGCCGCAGCCCAGGCCAGTGGCCCGCACAAATCGGTACGAGCGCTGTATTTGCAGGGCTGGATGGTAGGGGCCAGCAACCCCAAGGCGCTGCTGTTTTTCACGGCCTTCTTTCCTCAATTTATTGACCCGGCCACGGCTTGGGCACCGCAGTTTGCCGTGTTGGCCGGCACGTTTGTGACGATTGAATTTGCGGTGTTGAGCCTGTGTTGTGTGTTCGCCGCCCGCCTTGCACCTTGGCTGCGCCAGCCGGGCCGGGCGCGCTGGTTCAACCGAGTGTCGGGCGGCCTGTTTGCCGCCATGGGCGCGTTGCTGCTGGTCGTTCGCCGCCCGGCTTAATCTGTAGGGCTAACCCGTGGACCTCGCCACTTTTCTCATCCAGTTGCTCAACAGCGTGCAGTACGGCCTGCTGCTGTTCATGCTGGCTGCTGGCCTCACGCTGATCTTCGGCATCATGGGTGTGGTGAACCTGGCGCATGGCAGTTTTTACATGCTGGGGGCGTATCTGGCGTATTCGCTGAGTGGCTTCTTTGGCAGCCTCACACTGGCCATTCTGGGCGGCGTGGTGTTGGCGGTGTTGTTTGGCCTGGCGCTGGAGTGGCTGCTGTTTCGCCACTTTTACCAGCGCGACCACCTGGACCAGGTGCTGCTGACATTCGGGCTGATCTACATTTTTGAGGAAATGCGTTCCATGTTGTGGGGTGACGATGTGCATGGGGTGGCCATTCCAAAGTTTCTGGAGGCATCCATCCAACTGACGGACAACCTGTCTTACCCGGTCTACCGGCTGTTTATGTCGGGTGTGTGTATCGCGCTGGCGCTGGGCTTGTATCTGCTGATCTCCAAAACCAAGCTGGGCATGAAGATACGCGCCGGGGCCTTTAACCACGACATGGCGGGTGCTTTAGGCATCAACATCAAGCTGATCCACGCTGTGGTGTTTGCGCTGGGTGTGGGCCTGGCGGCCGTGGCCGGGATGATTGCCGCGCCCATTTCAAGCGTGTACCCCAACATGGGGTCGCAGGTGCTGATCATGTGTTTTGTGGTGGTGGTGATTGGGGGCATTGGTTCGGTGCGTGGCGCCTTGATCTCGGCCCTGCTAGTCGGCCTGGTGGACACCTTTGGCAAGGTGTTGCTGCCGTCGATGGCGGGCATGCTGGTGTATATGCTGATGGCGGCTGTTTTGTTGTGGAAGCCCGAAGGGCTCTTTAAGCAATGAGCACGACCAAATCAAACTTGGAAGTATTGCCGCGCAGCATTCAGCTCGTGCTGGGTCTTTGCCTGATCGCCCTCGCCGCCTTCCCTTTTGTCGGCACCGACTTCTACATCCAGATGGTGACGCGCATGATGATCATGGCGATTTTTGCCATGAGCCTGGATTTGCTGCAAGGCGTGACCGGCCTGGTGTCGCTGGGTCACGCGGCCTACTTTGGCCTGGCGGGGTATGCGCTGGCTTTTCTCACGCCACAGGGCGAGCCTGTCAGCCTGTGGTGGACGCTGCCCCTGGCGGTGCTGGCCTCGGGCGCGGCAGCGCTGGTGATCGGGTTTCTGGTGGTGCGCACCCATGGCATTTATTTCATCATGGTCACCATGGCGTTTGCGCAGATGGTGTTCTTCCTGTTCTTCGACAACAAAGTGCTGGGCGGATCAGACGGCCTGTACATCAACTTCAAGCCGACGGTGGCTCTGTTTGGCTGGACACCATTTGCCTGGTGGGACCTGGACAACAAGACCACCCTGTATTACTTCACGCTGGCCGTGTTGCTGCTGGTGTATTTGTTTTTGCGGCGCTTGTTGTGGAGCCCGTTTGGCCGCGCGCTGGCTGGCATCCGCGTCAACGAACACCGCATGCGTGCCATGGGGTTTGGCAGCTTTGGCTACAAGCTCACCGCCTTCACGCTGGCCGGGGCACTGGCCGGGCTGGCGGGTTATCTGTGGGGCGTGCAAACCGGCTACATCAACCCCGAGTTGATGGGTTTTCACATGAGCGCCCACGGCATCATGATGGTGATTCTGGGTGGCATGGGCAACTTTGCCGGCGCCATTGTGGGGGCGTTTGCGTTTGAATACGTACTGCATGCGTTCAAGGACTTGCCCACCCTGGGCAGCTTCAATCTGGGCAAACACTGGCAACTGTGGATGGGCACATTCATCGTGCTGCTGGTAGTGTTTGCGCCGCGGGGCATTCTGGGGCTGGTAGAGCGTTTTTCGAACCGCCGCAAGGACGATAGCCATGAGTGAAGTCTTGCTTAGCGCCAAGGGATTAACGAAACGCTTTGGCGGGTTAGCGGCCGTGAATGATGTGTCGGTTGACCTGTGGCGAGATCGCATACACGCGGTGATCGGCCCCAATGGCGCGGGCAAGTCCACTCTGACCAATCTTCTGTCGGGCGACTTGCCACCCACCTCGGGCAGCGTCACCCTGTGTGGCAGCAACACCACCGGCTGGCAGCCCGAACAAATCTCCCGCCAGGGCCTGGGCCGCAGTTATCAGAAGACGAATATCTTCCTGCCCTTTACCGTGTGGGACAACGTGCACCTGGCAGCCCAATCGCGGGATGCACAGCAGCCCTGGAACCCCCTGCGTTGGCTGCAAAATGCTACGAATTCAGTAGCTACTCAAGACCGTTGTACAAGGGCTATCGAGCTATCTGGCTTGCAAAACAAGCGCAATTTCATGGCCGGCACCATCAGCCACGGTGAGCAGCGCCAGCTGGAAATTGCCATGACGCTGGCCACCGAGCCGCAGGTGCTGCTGCTGGACGAACCCCTGGCCGGCATGGGTGTGGCCGAGGCCGAGGCCATGGTGGCGCTGCTGCTCAAACTCAAAAAAGACCATGCCATGCTGCTGGTGGAACACGACATGGATGCCGTGTTTGCGCTGGCTGACCACCTCACGGTCATGGTCAACGGCCAGGTGATTGCCAGTGGCACACCGGCTGAAATTCGCGCCGATGCCAAGGTACAGGCGGCGTACCTGGGCGAGGAGCACTAGACATGTCTTCCAGCATGCTGATAGCCGCCCAAAAAATCAACACCTTCTACGGTGCCAGCCACATCCTGCGCAACCTGGACTTCCATGTGGCACGCGGCGAAACCATTGGCCTCATGGGGCGCAACGGCATGGGCAAAAGCACGCTGCTCAAAAGCGTCATGGGCCTGGTGAAACCACGCTCGGGCTCTGTGACCATCATGGGCCAGGCGATGACGGGCCGTGCACCGTTTGAAGTGGCCCGGCTGGGCATTGCCTACGTGCCGGAAGGCCGGGGCATTTTTGGCAACCTGAGCGTGAAAGAAAACCTGGTGATGGCGGCCCGTGCGGGTGCCAGTAAGGCCGCACGCGACCGTGCCCAACGCCAGCAGGACTGGGGTTATGACCGCGTGCTGGACACCTTCCCGCGCTTGAAAGAACGCCTGGGCCACGGGGGTCAGCAACTCAGCGGGGGCGAACAACAAATGTTGACCATTGGCCGCGCGCTGATGACCAATCCCGACGTGCTGATCCTCGACGAAGCCACCGAAGGCCTGGCGCCGCTGATTGCGCGCGAGATTTGGCGCATTTGTGGCCTGATCCGCGAAAGCGGCATCAGCAGCGTGATCGTCGACAAAAACTGGAAACACGTGACCCAGATCAGCACGCGCAACGTGATTCTGGTGAAGGGTGCCGTGGTGTTTGACGGCAGCTCAGCCGCGCTGATCGCCCAGCCTGAACTGCTGGAACAACACCTGGGCGTGTGAGCGGCCCCGGGGTTTCAGGCCCCTGGCGTTTACAGTAGAGGGCGCAGCTCGCGCGCCGCTTCAAACATCAACGGCAACAAGTCCCGCTGCATGGCCTGGGTAGACAAACGGCTGTGTGAGGCCACCACGTTCAGAGCAGCCACCGTCACACCTTTCGTATTGCGCAGTGGCACAGCCAGCGCGTGTACGCCCAGCTCGTGTTCTTCACTGGCAATACAGAAGTCATCCTGCCGGACCTTGTCGATGAGGGCGCGAAACAGCTTGGTATCGACTGTGGTCAGCGGTGTCAGACGATGCAGGTGACGGCCTTTCATCCAGGTGCTGAAGTCTGTCTTGGTCTTGGCCGCCAGCAGCACCCGCCCGGTGGAGGTCGCGTGCGCGGGCAGCCTGGCCCCCATGTGCAGGCCGTAGGCAATCACGCGGCCACTGCCGGTGGTGGTGGGGCTACGGTCATTGCCGCTGCGCGCCACGATGACTACTTCGTCCATGTCCAGCACCACCGCCGAAAACGACTCCTGCGCCTGAACCGCCAGCCGGTTCAGTGTGGGCTGCAAGGCGCGTGGCAGGCGGGCAGAGGCCAGGTAGCTGCCCGAGAACCGTAGCACCTTGGCCGAGAGCCAGAAGTAGCTGCCATCGGTTTCCAGATAACCCAAGTGCGCTAATGTGAGCAGGTGGCGGCGTGCTGCGGCCCGTGTCAAACCGGCGCGCTCTGCGGTGAGTGTGGCGTTGAGCCGCTGACGTTCGGTGTCAAAACTCTCCAGCACCGCCATACCTTTGGCCATGCCTTCGATCAGGTCTGCTTTGGCAATGCTCATCGGGCGGGCGTCTCCAGGTGAACTATTTGCGCGTTCATCGCGCAAATGGCGCAATCATCGCACAGTTGATGTTTTTTATGCTTCGCAGAATGGGCGCGCCGGCCTAAGCTCCATCCATTCACGCAAGACTCACCCAAGGAAGACCCCTATGCGAACACAGGTTGCCATCATCGGTGCAGGCCCTTCCGGCCTGCTGCTCGGCGCGTTGCTGCAAAAAGCAGGTATCGATCACGTCATCATTGAACGCCAAAGCCCTGACTACGTGCTGGGCCGCATCCGGGCGGGCATTCTGGAGCAAATCACCGTCGATCTGCTGACTGAGGTCGGTGTGGGCGCGGGCGTGCTGGCCGACGGCATTGTTCATCACAGCATTGACCTGGTGTTTTCTGGCAAGCGCCACCCTATCGACGTCCACGGCCTCACCGGCGGCAAGGTAGTAACGGCCTATGGCCAGACCGAGGTCACGCATGACCTGATGAACGCACGTGCGGCTGCGGGCTTGCCCACCGTGTACGAGGCTGCCAACGTCAGCATTCATGACTTTGACAGCAGCAAACCCCGTGTGACCTACCAGAAAGGCGGCCAGACCCATGAGGTGGAATGCGACTTCATCGCGGGTTGCGACGGTTTTCACGGCGTGTGCCGCGCCAGCGTGCCCAAGGGTTCGATTACCGAATATGAAAAGGTCAATCCCTTTGGCTGGCTCGGCGTGCTGGCCGATGTGCCGCCGGTGTCGCCCCATGCCATCGTGTACGGCAACAGCGAACGCGGTTTCTCCCTGTGCTCCATGCGCAGCATGACGCGCAGCCGCTACTACGTGCAGTGCCCGCTGGACGACAAGGTGGATGCCTGGAGCGACCAGCGTTTCTGGGATGAACTCAAACGCCGCCTGGACCCATCACTGGCGCAAGCCATCATCACCGGCCCCAGCATCGAAAAAAGCATTGCCCCGCTGCGCAGCTTTGTGGCCGAGCCCATGCGCTTTGGCAGCCTGTTTCTGGCGGGTGACGCTTCCCACATCGTGCCACCTACAGGCGCCAAGGGCCTCAACCTGGCTGCCAGCGACGTCAAGTATCTTTCCAGCGCGCTGATCGAGTTTTACCGCGACAAAACATCGGCCGGTATTGACACCTACTCGCAGCGTGCACTGGCCCGCATCTGGAAAGCCGAGAGGTTCTCGTGGTGGCTAACGTCGCTGATGCACCGCTTTCCCGACTCGGAAGGCTTTGGCCAGAAAATGCAAGAGGCCGAGCTGGACTACCTGGTGAATTCCGTGGCGGCGTCCACCACGCTGGCAGAAAACTATGTGGGACTGCCGATGAACTTTGGCCTTTAGCCTGTAACCTTTAACCGCTGAATTGCACGATCAGGAGCCGGTAGCGCACCCAGCGCATTCACCGCACCCGGGTTTTTGGGGTAAATTCAGGCCATAGCCCCCGCCAATTGTGCGTAAGGCGCTATTTTTTCAATAGCATAATCAACGACACATGACCACGATCAAAATAGCATCGTTGCGACCGCTCAAAGGCGTTCGCATCCTGAGCCTGGCACTCAACGTTCCCGGCCCGGCTGCGCTGATGCGCGCACGGCAAATGGGCGCCACCTGCGTCAAGCTGGAACCTCCCGCCCCCAAAGGATCACCCCCCGGTACGTCAGGCGACCCCATGGCCCAGTACAAGAACGGTGCTTATCAACAACTGCATGATGGCGTCAAGGTGCTGATGGCCGACCTCAAGACCGAGGCGGGCCAGAAGGCACTCCATCGCGTGCTGGCCAAGACCGACGTGTTGCTCACGTCCTTTCGCCCCTCGGCCTTGACCAAACTCCAGTTGGACTGGAAGTCACTGCACAAGCACTACCCCGCGCTGTCCCAGGTTGCCATCGTAGGCGCTGCCGGTGCCAGGGCTGAAGAGCCGGGTCACGATCTCACCTACATGGCCGACAACGGATTGGTCAACGGGCTGGACCTGCCGCCCACGCTCTACGCCGACATGGGTGGCTCGCTGATGGCCAGTGAAGCCATCCTGAAAGCGACGTTGATTCAAAAAACGTCAGGGAAAGGGGTCTTCATCGAAGTAGCGCTTGCCGACGCCTCGGGCTACCTGGCCCTGCCCCGCGTCTGGGGCCTGACGTCTCCCACAGGTTCGGTGGGTGGAAGCCATGCAGGTTACCGGGTCTACCCCTGCAAAGATGGGCGGGTGGCGGTTGCGGCGCTGGAGCCGCATTTTGCGCTGGCGCTTCGCCAGGCAGCAGGCGTTTCCAGCACCGATTTCCGTTCCATGTTCCTGCCTGACACCCACAAGGCAGTCGCCGCATTTTTCCTGGGCCAGAGCTGCAAACAGCTGGACAAGCTGGCGGTAGAGAAAGACATTCCGATTCACACCATGGCGAAATAAGTCGGGACCACACAAAGAGTATTTCGATGAGAAAGCAAGGGAAGGTTTTTCGTTGGGATTCAGCGAAAGGGTTCGGTTTTATTCGTAGCCCTGATACGTCGCAGGAAATTTTCTTTCACATCAGAGACTATCGTGGAAATGCAGCGCCCAGCGAAGGTGAAGCAGTCTGGTTTGAGGAGATACAGGTCGGAGGTAAGGGTCCAAGAGGTATGAGTGTCCAACCGGTCGTCTCAGCCAGCAATCTGCGCGCTCGCGGCCACACCTCACGTGGACCCGGACACAGCAAGGAAAAGATCAGGTCAGCCAATCGACGCGCCCAGTCCATTCCTGAATCCATTAGCCCGTTACGCATCCTTCTGCCAATGTTGTTCTGGATGGCTTTGATCGGATGGGGCGTCATGGAAAAGCGCATACCACCTTGGGCAATCGGTGTCGGGGCAATCTTCAATCTGGTAACGTTTTCCGTCTATGCGCACGACAAATATGCCGCGCAAAACGGTCGTTGGCGCGTAAATGAAAACACCCTTCACTCGCTCAGCCTGATTGGAGGCTGGCCCGGTGCCTGGCTTGCCCAGCAAACAATGCGCCACAAGTCCCGCAAAGTGTCATTCCGCACAAGCTATTGGATGACTGTTGTAGCCCATTTCGCTCTTTTGCTGGGCTGGCTGTTGTGGTTACAACCTCGGTTGCTGAAATTTCTATAGCTTGCCACGCATAGCTGACTAGGAAGCCAGCACCGCCCAGCGTTCATGATCGCGCCAGCGACCGCCAATCTTGAGGTAGCGCGGCGAGTAACCTTCTTTGCTGAATCCGCAGGATGCAACCAGCGCAATGGAAGCCGCATTCCCCGGCTGGATGTTGGCCTCCAGGCGGTGCAGCTTGAGTGTCTTGAACGCGTGGCGAATCACACCCTGCAAGCCCTCACGCATATAGCCCTGACGTTCATGGCCGGCAAACGCGTAGTAGCCCAGGTATGCGCTGCGGAACAGCCCGCCCACGATGTTCGAGATATTGATCACGCCCACCAGCGCGCCACTATCTCGCTCGCAGACCAAAAAGGCCAGATAGCCCGGCTGGGCCATTCGCGCGAGCCAGGCTTGAAACTCGACCCGCGTTTGCGGCGCTTTGATCCAGGGGTGATGCAGCCCGTGACTTGTGGCCACTGCGGCCAGAAACGCCCGCCCGTCAGCAAGTACGGGTTGGCGAACCATAACTCGGGCCTTCATGTCTGCCTCGTCCAGCGTCTGCCGTGCGTAGGACAGCTATCTCTTTTTACCCACACTACCACTTGGCTTGGCCGACCCGGTCACCCTGGGCGGAAGGCCGGTGTGCTGGGTCAAAAGGCGGCCACGTGACGGTGCGGCCTTTACCGGGGCCACGGTCGAGTTCTTTTTGCGCGCGCTGGTGTAACTGCCATCGGTGGCCAGCGGCTGGTAGGTGGGGATCAGGTGGTGCTTGCCGTTGCCAATCAGGTCAGCGCGGCCCATGGTTTTGAGGGCCTCGCGCAGCAGCGGCCAGTTGTTGGCATCGTGGTAGCGCAGAAAGGCTTTGTGCAGGCGGCGGCGCTTGTCGCCGCGCACGATGTCCACCGTCTCGCTGTCCCGCGTGATCTTTCGCAGCGGGTTTTTGTTGGTGTGGTACATCGCCGTAGCGGTGGCCATGGGCGACGGGTAAAACGTCTGCACCTGGTCGGCACGGAAACCGTTTTTCTTCAGCCACACGGCCAGGTTCATCATGTCTTCGTCGCTGGTGCCAGGGTGGGCAGCGATGAAATACGGGATCAGAAACTGCTTCTTGCCGGCTTCCAGGCTGTACTTTTCGAACAGCGTCTTGAACTTGTCGTAACTGCCAATACCCGGCTTCATCATCTTGGTGAGCGGGCCCTGTTCAGTGTGTTCGGGTGCAATCTTCAGGTAGCCGCCCACGTGGTGCTGCACCAGTTCTTTCACGTACTCGGGGCTCTTCACGGCCAGGTCGTAGCGCAGGCCGGAGCCAATCAAAATCTTCTTGATGCCCTTAAGTGCGCGGCCCCGGCGGTACATGTGGATCAGCGGACCGTGGTCCGTCGTCAAATTGGAGCAAATGCCGGGGTACACGCAGCTTGGCTTGCGGCAGGCGGCTTCAATCTCGGGGGTCCTGCAGCCCAGGCGGTACATGTTGGCCGTGGGGCCACCCAGATCGGAAATGGTGCCGGTGAAGCCCTTGACCTTGTCGCGGATGTCTTCAATTTCCTTGATGACTGAGTCTTCACTGCGGCTCTGGATGATGCGGCCTTCGTGCTCGGTGATGGAGCAAAACGTGCAGCCACCAAAGCAGCCGCGCATGATGTTGACACTGAAACGGATCATCTCCCACGCGGGGATTTTGGTGGCGTGATCGTGGCTGCCGTTCTCGTCGGCGTACGCGGGATGCGGGCTGCGGGCATACGGCAGATCAAACACAAAGTCCATTTCGGCCGTGGTCAGCGGGATGGGCGGCGGGGTGATCCACACGTCACGTGCTGTGGTTCCTTCGCCATGCGCCTGCACCAGCGCGCGGGCGTTGCCCGGGTTGGTTTCCAGGTGTAGAACCCGGTTGGCGTGGGCGTACAAAACGGGGTCGCTTTTGACTTGCTCGTAGCTGGGCAGGCGAATGACGGAGCGGTCACGCGGCGGCACTTTGACGCTGCCCTTGCCATACAAGGCGGGGTTGGGCATGAAGGTCAGCGGTGCAATCACCGGGTTCACACCCGATTTAAAGCCATTTTGGCCCGTAGCACCTGCAGAATAGGCTTCACCAGCTACCAATTTTATAGCATCCCCCACCGCAGCGCCTTTGGCTTCCTTCACCTCATTGTTGGCATCTTCCTTGGCACAACTACTGCCCTGCTCCGCCGCTTGCTCTGACGTGGTCTGATACGGATTGATGTGTGACTCCACCCGGCCCGGCTCGTCCACGCTGCGGGAATCGATCTCGAACCAGCCGTGGCGGGTATCGTCGTCACTGCGGCGCACAAAGGCCGTGCCGCGCACGTCGGTGATGTTGTGCACAGGCTCTTTGGCACCCAGACGGTGAGCGATTTCAACAATGGCGCGCTCGGCGTTGCCGTACAGCAGCAGGTCACACTTGGCATCCACCACAATGCTGCGGCGCACTTTGTCAGACCAATAGTCATAATGCGCGATGCGGCGCAGGCTGCCTTCGATACCGCCCAGCACAATGGGCACGTCCTTGAAGGCTTCGCGGCAGCGCTGGCTGTAGACAATGGCCGCCCGATCCGGGCGTTTACCGCCCACGTCACCGGGGGTGTAGGCATCGTCGCTGCGGATTTTGCGGTCGGCCGTGTAGCGGTTGATCATGGAGTCCATGTTGCCCGCGGTCACACCCCAAAACAAATTGGGCTTGCCCAGCGCCTTGAAGGCCTCGGCGCTGGACCAGTCGGGCTGGGCGATGATGCCGACCCGAAAGCCCTGG
>JANOAP010000407.1:0-7357 GCA_031411175.1 Rhodoferax sp.
CAGGTGCCGCAGAAGGTGCGCTGTACGCCGACGGAAAATTGCTCGGGTATCTGCCGGTGGCGCGTTTGTAGCGCAGTGAGAGATCAGGCCGTCAATCCAGTTTCAGGTTGACGGACTTGATCACCTTGCCCCAGCTGGCCAGGTCCGCACTGATTTGCGCGGCGAATTCTTCCGGCGTGTTGGCCACTGGGTCCAGCGCGTCTGCGGTCAGACGTGCCTGAAAGTCTGGGCGGTTGATGATGGTGGCCACATCGTCATGGATCTTCTTCACCAAATCTTTCGACATGCCCGCCGGGCCTAGAAAACCATACCAGGCTTCCACCCGAAAGCCGGACAAGGTCTCGGCAATGGCCGGCACATCGGGCAGGGCTTTGGAGCGCTTCGCGCTGGTCACTGCGATGGGTTTTAGCTTGCCGCCCTTGCTGATTTGGATAGATGCCGTGATGCCACCAAAAATCAGCGGCACCTGGCCCGCCATCACGTCCGTCACGCCTTGGCCAAAGCCTTTGTAGGGGATGTGAGTAATGTCCACGCCCGCCATGCTCTTGACCATTTCCATCGACAGATGCTGTTGCCCGCCAGGCCCGGATGAGGCATAGCTGATCTTGCCGGGCTGCTGCTTGGCCAGCGCAATCAGGCTCTTGATGTCGGTGGCGGCAAAGGCCGGATTGGCCAGCAACACAAACGGCCCACTGGCTGCGTTGATGATGGGCGTCAGGTCTTTGGTGGGGTTGTAGGGCACGTTGGCATACAGGTTAGGCGCCATCGTCACCGACGCATCGGCAGCGAACAGCAGCGTATAGCCATCGGGCACAGCCTTGGCAACAAAGTCGGTGCCAATGGTGCCGCTGGCACCGGTCTTGTTTTCCACAATGACCGACTGCTTCCAGAGTGTGGACAGTTCTTGGGCCAGCACCCGGCCATAAATGTCGGGCGTGCCACCGGGCGGGAAAGTCACGATGACCTTCACTGGCTTGTTGGGGTAGGCCGCCTGCGCATTGGCGGTGGTGGTGCCAAGCGATACCAGAGCACCAAGCGTGAGGGCCGTTATGGCGAGCACTGTGCGGCGCGGGTTTGTCATGCTGTCTCCTTCAAGAAATGGGTTGCCCGAAGCATAGCGTGTTGCAATGCCAATCATTCGATTCTGGCACCAGAGACCCGGCGAGAGGTGTGACTGGGTTGGGGGATAACATCAGAGCCTGGAGTTGGAGTTGAAGTTTGTGCTTCGCCAACGTCCTCTCCAACTCGATAGTCTAAAAAACTGCCTGCTCACTATGTCACTCATACCCTTTCTGATTGCCGCTGTTGTTCTCGCCATCACCCCCGGGCCGGGTATTGCCTATGTAGTGGCTCGCACGGTGGCAGGGGGTCGCTCTGAAGGATTGGCGTCATGTCTTGGAACCGGCCTGGGTGGAATGCTCCATGTGCTCGCTGCTGCGCTGGGCTTGTCGCTGATCATTGCCCAGTCCGCATGGGCGTTCAATGTGCTGAAGTACGTTGGCGCAGCTTATCTGGTGTACCTGGGTATTCGCATGCTGATGCAAAAAGACCAACCGATGGCCGTTGAGCCCGTGGCATCGCAAGGTGCGCGCCGTGCTCTGACGGAGGGCATTCTGGTTGAGGCGTTGAACGTCAAAACAGCACTGTTTTTTCTGGCCTTCCTTCCACAGTTCGTCTCCTCCGGCGAGCCTCTGGTACCCCAGTTGGTGCTTCTTGGCAGCATCTGCGTCTTGATCAATACGCTCGTTGACGTGCTTGCGGTATTTGCAGCGTACCGCCTGCTGAAGTCGGGCGCCGCCCGTGCCGCGCGCGCCCGCTTGATGACCCGAATATCAGGCTTCACGATGTTGGGTTTAGGCGCATTTCTGGCATTTGCAAAGCGTGAGGGCTAACGAATAGCGCTTATCCGCTGCGCAGGGCGGCGATGCATCTCACGAATCCAAAAGTCTATCTTCCCGGGTTGCGACGATCTCCGTGAGTTTCCCCGGTAACCAGCCGTGCTGGCCGCAAGGCATTCGCCGGTTCGCAGAGAATGGGTCTGTTCAACCGGATCTTTATTTTGAGGCCCTTGATGCCATACCCCATGCCCAGACGGTCCCTGCTTGCCATGCTGCCCGCGCTGCTCACCGCATGCTCGGCCGCCGACATCCTGAATGCGACCGTGCCATCAGACACGTATCAAGGTACGCAAAGCTTGCCCTATGGCCCCGACGCGCGTCAGCGGGTCGATGTTTACCAGCCTAAAACCAGTGGCAAACCGGCCCCGATGATTGTGTTTTTTTACGGCGGTAGCTGGTCATCGGGGGCCAGGGCTGACTATCGGTTTGTAGGCGAAGCGCTGGCCAGCCAGGGCATTGTGACTGTGGTGGCAGATTACCGTTTGAGCCCGCAGGTTCGTTATCCGGTATTTGTGCAAGACAGTGCGCTTGCCATGCGTTGGGCCGTTGACCATGCACCGCAATATGGCGTTGACCCGGCGCGCATCTTTGTGATGGGCCACAGCGCCGGGGCATACAACGCGGCCATGATTGCGCTGGACAAGCGGTGGCTTGCGGCCGTGGGTTTAAGCCCCGCACGGCTGGCGGGTTGGATAGGCCTGGCCGGGCCGTATGATTTCTTGCCTATTGGTGACCCCAAAACCCAGGTTGCGTTTGAGTGGCCTGGCACACCGCCAGACAGCCAGCCGATGTTTCATGCCTCCAGCGCGTCTCCGCCAGCACTCTTGTTGGCACCCACAGAAGACAGCGCTGTTGACCCGCAACGCAGTACGGTGGCCATGGCCCAGCGCCTTAAAAGCAGTGGTGTCCCCGTGGAAACCGAGCTGTTTGACGCGGTCAGCCACGTCACTTTGCTCGCCTCAATGGCCTCCGTGCTGCGCAGCCGCGCACCGGTGCTGGCGCGAGTGGCGCGGTTTACGTCACGACCGAGTTGAAGCAAAAAATGTCTGGGGATAATCGGCGTATGTATATATCAGGCCTACCCGACAAAATCACCGGCCCGGCCGCATGGCTTGGCCCCGCAATGGCAATGGATGAACGCCGTTGGCTGTACCACCTGTCGCCTGAAGATGTCAGCGACCTGGAAGCTGCGGCGCGGCACTACCTCTCGTTGCGTCGCGACGTGGGCGAGATTACTGCTGCTGATTTTCCGTTGTCCACATTCGCCGGCCATCTGACTGCGCTGCAGAAAAAGCTTTTGCATGGCAACGGAATCGAAGTGATTCGCGGTTTGCCCGTTGCAGGCTACACCCAGGAATTTGCGGCCACTGTTTTCTGTGGTGTCGGTGCGCATCTGGGCAATGCCCGATCGCAGAATGCTGCGGGCCACATTCTTGGGCATGTGCGCGACCTCGGCGCATCCTCCAAAGACCCGAACACCCGGATTTACCAAACGGCCGAGCGCCAGACCTTTCACACTGACAGCGCCGACGTTGTGGGCTTATTGTGCCTGCGTGAGGCGCAGGAAGGCGGACGGTCTTTGCTGGTTAGCGCTGAGTCGATCTACAACCGCATGCGGGAGCTGCGCCCCGACTTGCTCGAAAAGTTGTTTGACCCCATCGCCACCGACCGCCGGGGCGAAATACCCGAAGGCGCTGCCGCCTGGATGACCATACCTCCGCTGAATTGGCATGAAGGGCGTCTGACGGTCTTCTACCAACGCCAGTACATCGACAGCGCACAAAGATTTGAAGGCGTTATGCGCCTGACACCCGAACATGTCGAGGCGCTCGACATGTTCGATGCGTTGGCCAACGATCCCAGCTTGCATTTCGGCATGCAGTTGCAGCCCGGTGACATGCAGTTCGTCTACAACCATTCGCAGCTGCATGACCGCACGGGATTCGTCGATTGGCCCGAGCCCGGCAACAGGCGCCACCTGCTACGGCTTTGGTTGTCCGTGGCGGGAGACCGGTCGTTGCCGGAATGCTTCAAGGAGCGCTATGGCTCCATCGAAGTGGGCAATCGAGGCGGCATCGTGACGAAAGAAACACGGTTGCACGCGCCTCTGGACTGACGATTTTGGCCCAAGCCCTGAGGTTGAGCCCCTATTTTCCGGTAAAAACCGGCTTGCGGCGCTCCAGAAACGACTGGCCACCCTCGCGCGCGTCGGCGCTGTTGGCGGCCATGCTCTGATGCTCGGCTTCGGTGTTCAGCGCTGCCTCATAGGTCTGCTCCAGCGCCACTGCAATACCCTTGCGCATCAGGCCAAGTGCCAGCGTGGGGCCGTTGGCCAACCGTTCGGCCAGGGCAAAGGCCTGGGCCTGCAAATCGGCATCTTCCACTGCGCGGTAGATCAAACCCCATTGCTCGGCTTTTTCGGCGCTGATGCGCTCGCCCAGCATCATCATCTCGGTAGCGCGGGCCTTGCCAATCTGGCGCGTGAGCATCCAGCTCGACCCGCCGTCGGGCACCAGGCCAATGTTGACGAAGGCCTGCAGGAAATAGGCCGAGCGGCCTGCCAGCGTGAAGTCGCCCGCCAGCCCCAGCGAGCAGCCGATGCCCGCCGCCGCACCATTGACGGCGGTGACCACGGGCATTTCCAGCCGGGACAACGCCAGCATGGCCGGGCTGTAGCTTTCAGTGAGGACCTTGTAGGTTCGCGCGCCCCGGGAAGTCGCTTCAACCGGAGCGGCAGCGCTGGCCTGCAGGTCGGCACCGCTGCAAAACGCGCGGCCTTCGCCGGTGATCAGCAGGGCGCGTGCACCCAGGCCGGGCAGCCGCTTAAGCACGTCGTGAATTTCTTCAAACATCTGGGGCGGTGCTGCGTTGAGCCGCTGGGGCCGGTTCAGCGTGAGGGTGGCCACGTGGCCCGTCAGGGCAAGGCGGATGGTCTCAAAGGTGGGCAGGCTGGTGGTGGTCACGGTGGTGTCTCCGGTTTGTTTTGTGATGTTCTCAATAGGCTGCCCAGCATAAGGCACCGTGCGGGCCAGGCTTGTCACCGGCTGTACTGAAGCGACGGGCCGGTGGGCACACAATGGTGCATTCAAATCTCCATCCCTATTCAACGGAAGACGCAATGACCCAGGCCCCCGCATCTGAACACCATCCTGCAACACCCGCCCATGTGCTGAACATTCCCGAGGGCTTCAAGCCGCGCAACATGGGCGACGGGTTTATCGGCGTCAATGGCCCGCTGTACACCCGGCGTACCGACACAGGTTTACAAATGGGCTTCAGGGTAGAGATGCGCCACACCAATCCCATGAAAATTTGCCACGGCGGCATGATGGCCACGTTTTGCGACATGCTGTGCCCCATCACGGCGCACCGGGTGTCCAAGGAAGTGGGCATGCGGTTTTTGCCCACCATCAGCCTGCATGTGGACTACCTTGGCCCTGCGCCCCTGGGGGCCTGGGTGCAGGGGGAGGCCCAGGTGCTCAAGGTCACGCGCAGCATGGTGTTCATGCAGGGGCTGGTCACTGCCGATGGGGAGAACGTGGCGCGCGTCAGCGGCGTGTTCAAGCTGGGCAAGCCGTTTGATGCATTTATCACAGCGCCAGAACAAACTACGTGAACAGACCACCTGAAACATGAACCACATTCTCACCAGCGCTGATTTGCACCCCTTTGCCGGGCTGGATGTTGCCTGGCTGGTGGAGGAGCGCGCCCGCACGCGGCGCGACCATGCGTTTCTGGTTTGGGCACCGTTCAACAGCCCGGTGCAAAGCTGGACTTACGGCCGGTTCCATCAGCGTGTAGTCCGCATTGCAGGCGGCTTGCTACAGCGCGGCGTGCGCGCGGGCGACCACGTGCTGATCCACCTGGACAACTGCCCTGAAGCCCTGCTGGCCTGGTACGCCTGTGCCTGGATGGGTGCGGTGGCCGTGACCACCAATGCGCGTGCCGTGGCAGACGAACTGACGTATTACGCTGAACACAGCGACGCTGTGGCCGCCATCACCCAGCCGAAGTTTGCCGCGCTGGTGGCCCGCAGTTGCAAAGGCCTGCGCTGGCTGGCCGTCACGGGTGATGACAATGGCGACGCACCCACCCACGCCACTGAGCCCGCCCAGCACTTCGATGCGATAGACGCCGACGCGCCACTCCGCCGAATCGCTGACCCGTTGGCCCCGTGCAGCGTGCAGTTCACCTCGGGCACTACGTCGCGGCCCAAGGCGGTGCTGTGGACGCACGCCAATGCGCTGTGGGGTGCGCGTATCAACGCCGTGCATGAGGACCTGCGCGCCAGCGACGTGCACCTGGTGTACCTGCCACTGTTTCACACCAATGCGCAAGCCTATTCGGTGTTGGCCACCTTGTGGGCTGGTGGCACGGTGGTGGTGCAGCCGCGCTTTTCAGCCAGCCGTTTTTGGGCGGCGTCTGTGACACACCGCTGCACCTGGACGTCGCTGGTGCCGTTTGTGGTCAAGGCGCTGTTGCCGCTGGAATTGCCACGGCAGCACCATTACCGCCTGTGGGGCAGTGCCGTGAGCGAGCCGCCCAGCGACGCGCATTTCGGCATCAAGACCCTGGGATGGTGGGGCATGACCGAGACCATCACGCATGGCATTGTCGGCAGCCCGCATCTGCCTAACCGGCCTCTGTCCATAGGCCGCCCTGCGCCAGAGTACGAAATTGCCGTGGTCGAAGACGACGCGGTTCCGGTGCGCGACACCCGGGCGGTGGCGCGCGGCGGCAGTGGGCATTTGATGATTCGCGGCGTGCGCGGGCTCTCGCTGTTTCAGGAATACCTGGGCAACGCTAAAGCCACGGCGGACAGTTTCGATGCCGATGGCTGGTTTCGCACGGGTGACCGCATCAATGTTCTCGATGATGGCTCGTTGCAGTTTGGCGACCGCAGCAAGGACATGCTCAAGGTGGGTGGAGAAAATGTGGCCGCGTCGGAGATTGAGCGCGTGGTCTTGCAGGTGCCTGGTGTGCATGAATGCGCCGTGGTGGCGCGAAGGCACCCCATGCTGGATGAGGTGCCGGTTCTGTTTGTGCGGCCCTTCCCGGAGTGGACGAACGCACTGGGCTCTGAGCAAAACCTGGCCTTGAAAGAGCGTGTGGCTGCCGCCTGCATTGCTCAACTTGCCGATTTCAAGCGGCCTGCGGAGATTCGTCTCATTGAAGATTTTCCGCGATCCACGCTGGAGAAAATTGCGAAGGTGCAGTTGCGGGAAATGCTTGAGCAGCCTGTGCGTTGAACCCGTGCGGGGAGGCCCGCCCCAACCGGGGAGACACACGCTGGGAGGAGGACGCCCCCCTGGTTGGATGACCCCTTGAGCCCCTTTCCGTGCCTTCCGGGTTTTCCGTGGCTAAACCCTACTCCACCCCGAAACCCCGCCACACCGACCGTCGCGCCCGCATTTCAGTCGCGAGCGCGCTGGACCGCAGCTAGGCGGGCGTGGCATGAA
>JANOAP010000408.1:0-2531 GCA_031411175.1 Rhodoferax sp.
AGTTGCCGCCGGTTGCCGCCGGTGCCGAGTCGCCATGGTCGTGTCCTTCGCCAGCATGAGAGGGGAAATTGGCTGTAGACCCCGTAAATAGGGCGAAAAAAGCTACTAAATATGTAGCAATAGATGATGTTATGGAAGTCATGTCAAACGTCTTTCTATGCATTACAGGCGGGCAGGGCGGCGCATGCGGCGCGCGGCCATGAAGGCAATCGTCAGCAGGGCCAGTGCAGCTCCGGCACCAACTGCTGCATAGGCGAGCCAGCGCAGCCAGGGCCGGGCGGCATCGTCGTGGGCGTGGCTTGCGTGCGGGTCTTCAATTTTTAAATCACCTGCAAGCAGATCAGTCTCAGGCCCGGCCACGACGGTGAAGCTCACGGCCAGGGTGCCCGGCTGTGCGAGCAGCGCGTGCTTGAAGCGGTAGGTGCCATCGGCTTGCGGGGCGGCGATGCCTTTGGCGCCACCGGCTTCGACCTCAATCTGTGCGCCGGTAACGGGCTCGTTGCTGGCATGGCGATCCAGGTAGAGGGTCATTTCACCTTTGTCCACAATGCCAACCAGTTCAAACAGGTCGGAGTGGCTGGCCACGCGGGGAGAGCCCACGCCAGCGGCAGCAGCGGGGGCTTCATCGCCATGGCTATGTCCTTCGCCAGCCCGAGCTGGCATGGCCAGAATAAAAATTGCTACTAAAAATATAGCTATCTGAGCCCGTAACGAGAGGGCTGGAAGCCATTTTGATGATGAAATAAGGTGATTCATGGCAGTAATCCAAAGGCATGATTGAATTGGGAGATAGCGCGCTGCACGTCGATACGGGCACGGGCCAAAGACAGGTCGGCATCAAACTTGTCGTTCTCTGCACGCAGGCGGGTGGGCAAATCGCCTTCGCCCAATTGGTACGACCGGGTGATCAACGCGTGCACTTCCGTGCTCAGGCGAGCGCGCACTGCCGCCAGTGCTTCACTACGGCGGGCTGTGGCCAATGCCGCTGTGGCGATGGCCTGATCGGCTTGCACCTGCCGGGTTGCTGCATCGGCTTCGGCCTGGGCGGCATCCAGGTCGGCACGTGCTGCCGCAATCTTGGGGGCGTTGCGGTTCTCTCCACCCAATGGAATTCGCAGTGCAACGCGCAAGCTGGTGTCTGCGCTGGCCCCAAATGCCGAGCGCTCTTGGCCAATGCCCATCGCCAACTCCATGGGGTCGCGTTGGTCTGCTTGCGCGAGTGCCAGCCTGGCTTGTGCGGACTGAGTCAGCGCCTGGGCTGCCTGCAACGCCGGGTGGTTGTCTGAAGTGGCGTTGGGCGTCGGCGTAGGTGCCGCCGTTTCCGCGGCTTCGGCCAGCACGGGCACGCCGCTCAGGCCTGTCAGTGCGCGCCACTGGCCCTGCAACTTAAGCAAGGTGCCGTCGGCCTGCACCCGTGCGCTTTCGGCCTGCTGCGCGGTAGCCTGGGTCTGTAGCGCGTCCACGCGGGCGGTGTCACCGGCTCTCACGCGGCGCTGCACGTCCTGCGCGAGCCGCTGGGTTTCGTCATGTTTGCGCACGGCCAGGTCTTGCTCCATGCGCGCCAGCATCACCCCCGCAGCCAGCTCACGCAGCTCACCCGCCAGCTTGAGTTGGGCCAGCGCCCGTTGCAGCTCAAAAGCCGCGCGCTCGGCGGCAATCTGGCGCTGGGTGCTGGCGCGCACGCCGGGGTTCCACAAGGGCAGGGCCAGCTCGGCTTCGTACTCCCGCAGGCCACCGTTGGCGTTGAACTGGTCAGTGCGATGCGCCAGGGTGACCGTGGGTGCCCCGGCAATCAGCGATTGGGCTGCGTGCTGGCGTGCCTGCAACTCTGCCAGTCGCTGGGGTGCAGCGCGCGATTGCGGGCTGAGTGCCCAGGCGGCGTCCAGCGCCTGGCGCAGTGTGGGTGGACTGGCTTCGGTGACGTTTACAGCGGCCGGGGCTGGTGCAGGCGTGGATGGCCCTTGCGCTGACCCAGCCGTGCCAACACTCCAAAGGCTCAGGCCAAGTAGCGCCCCGGCACAGGCGCGCCGTGGCTTGAATGAAAATAGAAACAAGAAAATTCTCCGAAGAAGTTAAAACTTCGGCGAACCTTTGTTCAGAAACGGGAATGAAGAGGAGGGAACCGTCTGCTCAAAAGCTCGCCACGACATGCGTGGCGAGTGCCCATTTCGGGCGTTCAATCTCAGACGGGGGAAGGCGGGGGGTGAGCCTTGCCTCAATCGTGGGCTGCTGTGAGCAAACTTTCAGATGCGAATACGCCGGTGCACCGCGCAAAACGGCAGTCGGATGACAGCAGTGCGCCAACCCACAATGCTCGTCCTGGTCCGCATCAGGTGCCGTGTCCAGCGCGTCATCATTCAGGATGTGCGTGATCTCATGTGCGGCTTCATGTGTGGCGTGCGCCTGCGCCCAGTTGGACATAACGCCAAACCAAAGTGCAAGAAGAACGCAAAGCAGTTGTTTCACGGCGCGCATCTTAACAACAGGATGCATAGCCATCTTTTTCTTGGGGGTATCGGTTCCGTTTGACC
>JANOAP010000409.1:0-3993 GCA_031411175.1 Rhodoferax sp.
TGGTGGCCCAAAACCAGCACTGGCAGGTGCTGGACGCCATCGAAAACCGCGAGGGCTCGCGTGCCGAGAGCCTGATGCGGGAGCATTCGCGCATTGCTCAATCCAACCTGCGTGAGGCGGTGCAAAGCCAGCACCTCAACCAGATGCCCGGCGTGCGCCTGATTCGCAAGAGAAGCTGACCATGAGAAGTACCCAGAACTGGACCGAAGCCATCGTGGACGCCCTGCACGATGTAACACCCACCGTGCGTGAATTCACGCTGCGACCGCAGGGCGGCCTGTTGCCCCATGAACCCGGTGGGCACTTGCAGATGCAGGTGCTGGTGGGGCATGGCCCCGCTGCCAAGGTGCACACCCGCTCGTATTCGCTGGTGGGCGAGCCCAATGGGCAGACCTACCGGGTGGCGATCAAGCGCCTGGATGATGGCCGTGGCGGTTCGCTGGCCATGTGGCGCCTGGCCGTGGGTGACCGGCTGCAGATCAGCGAACCGCAAAACCACTTCCCGCTGGGCCTGGCGTCTCCTGCCTATCTGCTGGTGGCAGGCGGCATCGGTGTGACGCCCATGGTGCTGATGGCACAGGCGCTCGCGCGGCGCAACGCTCGGGTGCGCATGGTGTTTGGCGCGCGCTCAGACGCCGAACTGGCCTATCTGCCCCAGTTGAAACAGTCTTTGGCAGATGGCTTGGTGACAGCCGTGGCAGAGCGTGGGGAAATGATTGATTTCGCAGGTGAAATTGCCAGCCTGCCCGCCGGTGCCCAAATGTATGTGTGCGGCCCGGTTCCCATGCTGGACGGTGCCCGGCGCGCCTGGGCGCAGGCGGGGCGTTCACTGGCTGACCTTCGCTATGAGACCTTTGGCAGCAGTGGCCGATTCGCACCACAAGCTTTCAACGTGAAAATTCCGCGCCACAAGATTGACATCACGGTGTCGGCGGATTGCAGTCTACTGGATGCACTTGAAATGCAGGGCGTGCAGTCGCTGTACGATTGCCGACGGGGCGAGTGTGGCCTGTGCGCCATGGATGTGCTGGCGGTGGAGGGCGAGATAGACCACCGCGACGTTTTTCTCAGCGACGAAGAGAAAGACAAGAACCAGCGGATTTGCGTGTGCGTGTCCCGCGCGGTCGGCAGCATCACGCTGGATTCGGCTTATCGCACCGATGCGAAATGATGCGTGCCACTTTAATCATCAACAACCCGGAGACGTCCATGGACTCAGGTAAACGGAATTTTTTACAGACGGCGGTCGCCACTGCGCTGTCACTGCAGGCCGGTGTGGCCCTGTCGCAGACCAAGCCGCTCAAGATCGGTCTGTTGCTGCCCATGACGGGTCCGTTTGCGTCGACCGGTCGGCAGATTGAGAATGGCGTGCGGCTTTATATGTCGCAGTTTGGCGACAAGGTGGCCGGACGCAGCGTTGAAATTATCCTGAAAGATGACACGGGCGTGCCGGACATCACCAAGCGTATGGCGCAGGACCTGATCGTGACCGACAAGGTGGACGTGCTGGCCGGTTTTGGCCTGACGCCGCTGGCGCTGGCCACGGCACCGATTGCTACGCAGTCCAAAACGCCCATGGTGGTGATGGCGGCTGCCACTTCGATCATCACCGAGGCTTCACCTTACATTGTGCGCACCAGCATGACACTGCCGCAGGTCACACTGGGCGTGGCCGAGTGGGCTCCCAAAAACAACATCAAGCGGGTCGTGACCCTGGTCACTGACTACGGCCCCGGCTACGACGCCGAGAAGACCTTCAAGGACCGCTTCATCCTCAACGGCGGACAAATTCTGGCGGAACTCCGGGTGCCGCTGCGCAACCCCGATTACGCACCGTTCCTGCAAAAAGTGCGCGATCTCAAACCGGATGCCCTGTTTGTGTTTGTGCCCGCCGGGGCCGGTTCGGTATTGCTTAAACAGTTTGCCGAGCGGGGCCTCGACAAGGCAGGCATCAAGTTGATCGGAGAGGGCAGTGTGGCCGATGATGAGATCCTGAACGACATGGGCGACGTGGCTTTGGGGCTGGTGACATCCCACCCCTATTCCACATCGCATGATTCGGCGTTGAACAAGAAGTTTGTGCCGGCTTTCATGAAGCAGAGCAAGGGCATTCGCCCCAATTTCTTTGGTGTGGCTGCCTATGACGGTATGCGCGTCATTTATGAAGCCGTAAAGGCCACCAAAGGCCAGGGCGACGGACAAGCGCTGGTCGCTGCCATGAAGGGCCAGATTTTCGAGAGCCCGCGCGGCCCGATTTACATTGACGGTCAGACGCGTGACATCGTTCAAAACGTCTACATCCGTCGGGTAGAGCGCGTGAATGGTCAACTTTATAACGTGGAGTTTGACGTTCTCAAGGACGTCAAAGACCCGGCCAAGACCAAATAAACGCGTTTGATGCAGATGATGCAGATGACTGATTCCCGGCGTCTGGTGATCGAAAACGATTGCCGTCATCTGATCGCTCGTGCTGCCGCGTTTTCAGATGCGAATGACCACACGGCCTTTGCCGGTTTGTTTGACCTGGATGGCGTGCTGGTGCGCCCAGACGGCACTTCTTTGGCTGGCCCCGCAGCCATTCTGGCGGCGTACCAGAGTCGGCCAGCCCATCGTGTGACCCGACATGTTCTGTCTGGCACATTTTTTTCAGACCTGTCGGAGGCGGAGTGCCGTGCCACCAGTCAGGTAACCCTGTGGGTATGCGACAGCCGCGTGCCCGCCGGTCCCCTGGGGCGCCCCCTCAGTCAGCCGTTGGTTCTGGGGGAGTTTGACGACTGGCTTCGGGTTGGCAAACAGGGCTGGCGTATTGCCCGGCGCGAGGCTCGCTTTCTTATTCACGCCCCCCTTTCGCTTTAAACCACAGGGAGTGAAATAAGGCGTGGTGCTATGCGAATTCGCTATAGCTGCCAGTGGTCAATGACGCTTGCGTCCGCGCAAAATTCAGCCGATAGTCCATAGGTTTCCAAGGGCCTGCACAATGTCTGGCCGTGATGCTCATGACCCATCCCCCAAAACGAGTGCCTGACAAAAAATGCTAACCATCCTCTTCGACGGCATCGCCTACGGCATGCTGTTGTTCATTCTGGCCGTTGGCTTGGCCGTGACCATGGGGCTGATGAATTTCATCAACCTGGCGCATGGCGCGTTTGCCATGGTGGGCGGGTATATCACCGTGCTGCTGATGCAGCGCCTGGGTGTGCAGTTTCTGGTCTGCCTGCCCCTTGCTTTTGCGGGCTCTGCGTTGCTGGGTGCCGTGCTGGAGCGCACGCTGTACCGCCCGCTGTACCACAAGCCCCATCTGGACCAGGTGCTGTTTTCCATTGGCCTGACCTTCATGGCGGTGGCCAGCGCCGACTATTTCATTGGCTCGTCACAGCAAATCATCCAGTTGCCTCTCTGGCTCAAAGGGCGCACTGAAATCGGGGATGGTGCCTGGATGCTGGGCATGGGGCACTATCGCCTGTTCATCATCGCCGTGTGTGCCGCACTCACCGTGGGGCTGCAATATGTGCTGGCCAAAACCCGTTTTGGCAGCCGTTTGCGCGCCTCGGTGGACGACCAGCGCGTGGCGGCGGGCCTGGGCATCAATGTGAATGTCGTGTTCCTGAGCACCTTCGCCGTGGGCTCCGGCCTGGCCGGTCTGGGCGGTGCGCTGGGTGCCGAGGTGCTGGGGCTGGACCCGACCTTTCCGCTTAAATTCATGATCTACTTTTTGATCGTGGTGGCCGTGGGTGGCACCTCCAGCATCACCGGGCCGCTGCTGGCCGCGCTGTTGCTTGGCATTGCCGATGTGGCGGGCAAGTACTACATCCCCAAGCTGGGGGCGTTCATTGTTTACAGCCTGATGATTGCCATTTTGATCTGGCGTCCGCAAGGCCTGTTTGTGCGCCAGGGAGGCAAAGCGTGATGAACCTGCAAGACTCACTCAACATCCATGGGCGCTGGAAGCCCTGGGAAATCGTGCTCTGGCTGCTGGCGCTGGCTTCGCCATTG
>JANOAP010000410.1:0-2784 GCA_031411175.1 Rhodoferax sp.
TGACCGCGGCTGACGTGGCCCTGCGTGAGCAGAAACTGGCGTTTCACATTGGCAAGGTACCGCCGCTGGTTACCCGGTGCATTGTGGAGTCGTCACCCAAGGCCTGAGCCTTCAGCCCCCATTCAGCTTCTGTAGGGCTTGAACCACCCCAGCCCGGCTGACGTGCCCCCGGCCTGCCCGCCCAGACGGGGCCGGTACTCGCCGCCAATCCAGCCATCCCAGCCGCACTGGGCTGACACTTCGTCGATGACGTCAAACAGGTACGGGTAATTGACTTCGCCAATGTCAGGCTCCTGACGCCCAGGCACGCCGGCAATCTGGAAATGGCTCACGCGCCCGGTGGGCAAATATTGCCGGATCTTCATTGCCACATCGCCCTCAACAATCTGACAGTGGTACAGATCCATCTGTACTTTCAGGTTGGCTGCACCCACCTCCTGAATGACTTCATGCGCGTGGTCTTGCCGGTTCAGAAAAAAGCCGGGAATGTCCCGCGTGTTGATAGGTTCGATCAACACATCACGCCCCTGCTTTGCCGCTTCAGTGGCCGCCCAGCGCAGGTTGGCGATGTAGGTGGGGCGCACCTGCTCGCGGGTCATGCCCTGGGGAATCAGGCCGGCCATCAAATGAAGGCGCGGGCAGTTCAGTGCCTGGACATAGTCCAGCGCCAGACTGACGCCGGCCCGGAACTCGGCCTCCCGCCCCGGCAGGCAAGCAATACCACGGCTGCCGCTTTCCCACGCAGCAGCGATGGAGGGACGGTCAACACCGCCCGGGGGGGCGTTGAACAGGGCCTGCTGCAGGTTGTGTGCGCTGAGCCGGGCCGCCAGCACTTCTTTGTCCCACTCGTAGGGAAACAAAAATTCCACCGCCTTGAAACCATCCAGGGCAGCGGCTTCAAAACGGTCGAGGAAGGGCACCTCGGTGTACATCATGGACAGGTTGGCAGCAAATTTAGGCATGGCGGATTGAAGAGTTCAGCGGGTCATTGAATCAAAAGAGGCAAGAGCGGCAAAGGCCTTGGTAAAGAAATCATCAGTGCCAAAGTTGCCGGACTTGAGCGTGAGGTGCAGGCCTGTACCTGGCGCGGCGTCTGACATGGCATGGCACCAGGGCACACCGGGGTCAATCTGCGCGCCAATTTTCATCTGCGTGATGTTGAGCGCCTGCACACAGGCACCCGAGGTTTCACCCCCCGCCACCACCAGTTGGCGCACGCCCTGGCCTACCAGGCCACGTGCAATGGCCGCCATGGCGCGCTCCACCATGGCACCGGCTTCTTCCACACCAAGCTGGCCCTGAGTAGCCTTGACAGCCTCACTGCCCGCCGTGGAATACACCAGCACGGGGCCGTTCACCACCAGGGGCACAGCCCAGGCCAGTGCCTCGGCAACCACATCAGCACCGGCTGCCAGGCGCATGGGATCAATGCCCAGCGCGGAGCCGCCACGGTCAATGAAGTGCTGCACCTGCCGGTTAGTGGCCAATGAGCAGCTACCCGACACCACAGCACGCCACCCCACCGGGGGCGGCAAGGCACTGGCTGTGGACGAGGGAGCAATACCAAAGTTGGCGGGCAAGCCGATGGCCACACCGGAACCGGCTGTGATCAGCGGCATGCCTTTGAGCGCAGGCCCCAGGCGCATCAGGTCGTCATTCGACACGGCATCCACCACCGCCAAACCCACGCCCTGTGCCTTGAGCACGGCAATGCGTTCACGTACCGCTGCCTCGCCCGACGCGACAGCCTTGTAGTCAATCAAGCCCACCTTGCGATGGCATTGCGCTTGCAGCACGCGCACCAGGTTGGCGTCAGTCATCGGCGTGAGCGGGTGATTCTGCATGCCGGATTCATTGAGCAGCACATCGCCTACAAACAGATGGCCCTTGAAGACGGTTCGGCCGTTGTCGGGGTAGGCTGGCGTGGCAACCGTGAAGTCGGTGCCCAAGGCAGCCATCAGCGCTTCAGCCACCGGCCCAATGTTGCCCGCAGCCGTGCTGTCAAATGTGGAGCAGTACTTGAAGTAGATTTGTTGCGCGCCTTCGGCCTGCAACCAGGCCAGCGCTGCCAGTGATTGGGCGATAGCGTCGTCAGCCGGGATGGTGCGTGACTTGAGCGCCACCACAACGGCATCGGCCTGCACGTCCAGGGGGCCTGCGGGAACGCCAATGGCCTGAACCACCCGCATGCCACTGCGCACCAGGTTGTTGGCCAGGTCAGTGGCACCGGTAAAGTCGTCGGCAATGCAACCCAGCAGCAGTCCGGCCATATCAGGAAGCTCAGGAATTGGGGGAAGTAGGCAGCTTGATGGCACCGGGGTTCTCGCGCACGTAGTCGCGAATCACAGCCTCAAAATCGGTGTCAGCAGACAGGCCCAGGCCTTTGGCACGCGCAGATGCCACATTGCCGGGCCAGGTCTTCACCAGCTTCTGCACCGCCGGGTCGGGCGTCCAGTCGAGCAACGCGGTGGCGGCCTTGCCGCCGACCCGCTCCAGCGCATCGGCCATCTCACCGACGCTGGTGCGCAGCGACGGCAGGTTCAGGCCGGTCAGCGGGCCCCACTCCTGGTCGCCCGCCTCCGCCGCGCGGATGATGCCGTCGACGGTGGTGGCCGGCGAAGCCAGCGCCACTGGCGTTTCGCGAGGCACCGGGCAGGCGCCCTTCAATCCCGCCAGCGGCTCGCGGATCATGCCGCTGAGGAAACCGGACGCAGCGCCGTTCGGCTTGCCGGGGCGCACGCTGACGGTCATCAGCCGCACGCTGCGGCCGCGGACGAAGCCCTT
>JANOAP010000411.1:0-6328 GCA_031411175.1 Rhodoferax sp.
GCGCGTGTGCTGGCCATCAGCCACGAACACCCGGAGATCCTGGAACGCTGCCTGCCGCGCGCCGAGGACGAGGCTCTGGTGCGTGACGCCATGCGGCGGCTGAAGGGCGCGAAAGAGATGCACGTCGCGTCGGCCGCCGGCACGGACCTGCGCATCAGCCTGGATGGTGCACGTGTGGGCGGCGTCTGGGGCTTCACCAGCCGCCCGGGCACGCTGAGCCACTGGCCCGGCGGCCTGGTGCTGGCCTTCCCGGCGGCAGGCAGCGTCAACGGCCGCCTGGTGCTGGACAAGGGTGATGTGAACCTGACCTTCAAGCGCTACCTGCAGGACCCCGTGACCCTGGTCATTGAAAACGATCACGCGGTGCGCGTGGAAGGCGAGCATGTGGACGGCGACCTGATGCGCGGCTACTTCGCCGCCTGGGGCGACGCTTCGGCCTACGCCGTGTCGCATGTCGGCTGGGGCCTGAACCGCCGCGCGCGCTGGGACAGCCTGCTGTTCCAGGACAAGGCCGACTTCAACGGCACGGAGCTGCGTGCCTTTGCCGGCAACTTCCTCTACAGCACCGGCGCGAATGAAGTCGCGGGCCGTCACACGCTGGGCCATTTCGACCTGCCGCTCAGGGGCTGTACGGTGGCGCTGGATGGCCAGCCGGTGGTGGAGGGCGGCCAGTTGTGCGCCGAGTTGATGCCGGAGAGACCATGACCCCCATGGCATTGCCGTCATTTATTGAACAAGGCAGCGGCGACACCGCCGTCTTTCTGCTGCACGGCGTGGGCGGTGGCGCGCGCGGCTGGCCGCAGACCCTGCCGGTGCTGGCCGAAAGCGGCTACCGGGCCATTGCCTGGGATGCGCCAGGCTATGGGGCGTCGGCCACTGTGCAGCCCTACAGCAGCCAGGCGCTGGCCGAATCGCTGCACGGGCTCATCGCGCATGTGGGGGCGCGGCGCAATGTCTTGCTGGGCCACAGCATGGGCGGCATGATTGCGCAAGAGGCGTTTGCACAGCAATCGCAAGCCATTCATGCCTTGATGCTGTTTGCCACGTCGCCCGCCTTTGGCAAGCCCGGGGGTGACTGGCAACAGCAGTTTCTGCAAAGCCGGTTTGCACCGCTGGACGAGGGTACCGGCATGGCGGGCCTGGCACCCGGTCTGGTGCGCAGCATGTTTGCACCGGGCGCGACTGGGGCGGCAATGGCCGACGCCGTGGCCTTGATGTCAGCGGTGCCTGAATCAACCTACCGTGCCGCGCTATCGGCCATCGTGTCATTCAACCGGCTGGACAACCTGCCGCACATCAATGTGCCCACGCTGTGCCTGGCCTGCGAGCTGGACCATAACGCCGCGCCCGCCGTGATGCAAAAAATGGCCTCGCGCATTCCGGGTGCGCAATACGCCTGCCTGCCGGGGGTGGGGCACTTGGGCCATATGGAGCAAGCTTCAGGCTTCAACGCCGCCATCCTCCAGTTTTTGATTGCGCATTTCCCGACCTGACGGTCAAGTCAAGGAGACCTGTGATGTCCTCAAGCCTTTCGCCTCCCGCCAGTGTTGTCAAGCGCTACCAGCCGCCCGGCATTGCGGGCGACTACACCGAGCTGACCCCCAAGCAAAAAGAGCTGCTGGCGATTGCGTCTGACCTGGGTCGTAACAAGTTTGCGGCGCGGGCTGAAGCGATCGACCGTGATGCGGTGTTCCCCTTTGAGAACTACGCCGACATGCGCGAAGCAGGCCTGCTAAAAATCTGCGTGCCAGAGCAGTACGGCGGCTGGGGCGCGGACTTTGCCACCTATGTGATGACGGCAGCCGAAATTGGCCGCCACTGCGGTGCCACCGCGCTCACGCTGAACATGCATGTGAGCTCCACCATGTGGACTGGTTTTATTGCCGACGATCTCGATATGACGCCCGAGCAGCGCGCCGACCACAACACCCACCGGGCAGTTCACTACAAGCGCATCGTGGAGCAGGGCAAGGTGTATTCACAGCCCTTCTCGGAAGGCGGCGCAGCGGCGGCAGGCAAGGCACCGTTTGGCACGCTGGCGCGCAAGGTGGAAGGCGGCTACGTCGTCAACGGCAAGAAGATTTTTGCGTCGCTGGCTGGCGCGGCTGACTACTACGGCATTTTGTGCACGGTGGACAAGCCCGGTGCCACCCAGCGCGACTCGTTGTATCTGGCTGTGCAAAAAGACTTGCCCGGCGTGACCGTGGTGGGCGACTGGGACCCGCTGGGCATGCGCGGCACGGTGTCGCGCACTTTGATCTTCAAGGACGTGTTTGTGCCGGATATCGAGCGACTGATTCCCGAAGGCCTCTATGCGCAGGCCGCCGTGCGCTGGCCCCACATGTTTGCCACGCTGTCGCCCACCTATATGGGCATTGCGCAGGCCGCCTATGACTTCACGGTGCAGTATTTGCGCGGCGAGGTGCCTGGCACGCCGCCGGTGAAGCGCCGCATGTACCCCACCAAGCAGATTGCGGTGGCCGAGATGAAGATCAGGCTGGAGCAGACCCGCGCGATCTTTCTGCAAAATGCCCGCGCGGCACGGGTGGACCCCTCCAAGGAAATCCGGCTGGGCCTTTATGCCGCGCACTACACCATCATGGAGAACGCCAACGAGATCTGCCGTATTGCGGTGCGCACCTGCGGCGGCCAGTCCATGCTCAAGACCCTGCCGCTGGAGCGCATGTACCGCGACTCGCGCTGCGGCTCGCTGATGCTGCCATGGACGGCCGAGTTGTGCGTGGACCGGCTGGGCCGCGAATGCCTGTACGAGTCCGGCGAGCAGGACGAGCCTGACGCACTTTGAGGCCCGCCAGACATTTCCTGACCCCATGACCGACACCGGCCTGGCCGCCATCATCGCAAGGCATGCGCAAGCCGGGCCGCGCCGCACTGCGCTGCACTTTGAAGGCGTCGATACAAGCTACGGCGAGCTTTGGCAGCGCATTGAAACCGCGACCTTGACACTTCAGGCAGCGGGCGTTCTGCCCGGCGACCGCGTGGCCTGGCTGGGCTTGAACCATCCCGCCATGCTGGTGCTGCTGTTTGCGCTGGCGCGGCTGGGTGCCATGCTGTTGCCGCTGAACTACCGGCTCGCACCTGCGGAGCTGAGCGCCATACTGACCCATGCGGGTGCGGGTCTGCTTGTCGCGGACAAAGCGCATCGCCACGGAGGGCCGATCAACGGGCTTATGAGCGGAGCGATGGCCGGTGACGCTAACCGCGTCCTGCACGCCGAGGTGCTGTGGCCTGACGCCGCGCCGGCGTCTCCGGCGATTGCCCCCATTCACCTGGCGGGCCATGCGGCGTCGCCCGTGCTGCTGGTCTACACCTCAGGCACGACCGGCAAACCCAAGGGCGCGGTGCACGTCCAGGCCGGTCTGCTGGCCAATTGCGTGATCTCGGGTGACGCCCATGGCCTTGTGGCGGATGACCACGTGCTCACGGTCTTGCCAATGTTCCATGTGGGCGGCTTGTGCATCCAGACGCTTCCGGCCTTGTACGCGGGTGCCAAAGTCACGCTGCATGCGCGCTTTGACGCGGGTGCATGGCTGGGCGCTGTGCAGCGGTTAAAGCCCACCCTGTCTCTCCTGGTGCCCGCCACGTTGAATGACGTGCTTGACTATGCAGATTTTGCTGGCACTGATCTGTCATCGCTCAGGCTGCTCAACGCCGGGTCCAGCACGATTCCCCCCGCGCTGATTGCCGGTTTTCATAGGCGTGGCATTCCGGTCTGCCAGGTCTACGGCTCCACTGAAACCGGACCCGTGTCTATCTACCTGCAAAGCGCAGATGCCAAGGCGCATGCGGGCAGTGCGGGCAAGGCCGGTTTGAACGTCGATGTGAGGCTGGTCGATTCAACTGGGCTGGATGTGGCGCCCGGCACGGTAGGCGAACTTTGGGTTCATGCGCCCAACGTGATGCTGGCCTACTGGAATGACCCCGATAACCCGGCGTTTCAGGGCGGCTGGTTCAAGTCGGGCGACCTGGCGTGGCGCGATGAAGGCGGGTTTTACTGGGTGGTGGGGCGCTCCAGAGACATGATCATTTCGGGAGGCGAAAACATCTATCCTGCAGAGCTTGAAAACCTGCTGGCCGATTGCCCCGATATTGCGGAGGCCGCCGTGATTGGGCAGCCCGACGAGCGCTGGGGCGAAGTGGCCGTGGCCGTGGTGGTGAAGAAACCGGGTGCCTTGCTGGAGGTGCCCGACGTGATGCAACTGTTCGACGGCAAACTCGCGCGCTTCAAGCATCCACGGCGGGTGCTGTTCGCGGCTGCCTTGCCCAAAACTGCGCTGGGCAAAGTCCAGAAGGCCGAGCTGGCCGTCTGGTGTGCCCGCCACGAACCTTTTGCGAAGACGTAGATGGCTCCGGGCCGCTTTCAGGGGATCCTGTGCTGAAGGCGGCAAGCTAGGCGTAATCCCTACTAGATGCTTCCAATGGAAAAACAGAGGATAAGAGCCCTCTTAACTTTCCAGGTAAATTCAATGTCGATTCTTAAATACTCCTGCGTTGCAGGTGCCGTCAGCATCCTGGTGGCGTGCGGCGGGGGAACCAAAGACCCAGAGCGGGGTTCGCTCATCGATGGTGCCACTATCCTCACGACACTGACGGCTGCGCAGATTGATGCCAGCACGGCGGCATCGGGCCTGCAAGCCATCAGTGGCAAAGCAAAATGCGACGTGAAAGTGGTCAGCTTGAACTACCGAACCATTGGTGTCAAAGGCGAAGCGGCCAACGCGTCCGGCGTCATGCTCGTGCCGAGTGGTACTGCCGCCGCCTGCACTGCATCTGCGCCTTTGCTGGCCTACTCCCGTGGCACCGAGGTTTCCAAGGTCCGGACCATGGCCAACCCGGCCGACGGCGAGACCTTCCTGCTGACCGCCGTGTACGCAGCCCAAGGCTACGCTGTGGTAGCAACAGACTATCTGGGCTTTGCCAAATCAAGCTATTCGTTCCATCCGTATCTGCACGCAGACTCTGAAGCCAGTGCCATCGTTGACTCGATTCGTGCCGCGCGCAATGCCGTGCCTGCTGTGGGTGCCGTCTTGTCGGGCAAGGTGCTCCTCAGCGGGTATTCGCAAGGGGGCCATGCTTCCATGGCGGCGCACCGTGCTCTGGAGCGCGACAATGCGGCAGAAATCAATGTTGTGGGGGGTGCTCACCTGGCGGGGCCATACAACCTGTCTGGTTCGCTGAAGGTTCCGACTGCCGTGGCTGGCGTTCAGTTCTTTGTGCCGTTCCTCGTCACTGCCTGGCAAAAGGTCTATGGCAACATTTACAGCGACGTCAAGACCGTTTTCAAAACGCCTTACTCAGGCTATATTGAAAACCTGCTGCCTAGCCCGACCCTCACCTACACCACGCTGGTGACCACCGGACAACTCCCGGGTGCTGCAGGCGAGACGCCGAATCAGGCGCGCGATGCCATGTTTCAGAGCGCATTCATCACGGATACGCAGACGAACAATAGCAACTCCGTGTTTCTTGCAGCCAAGAAAAATGACCTGCTGGGATGGTCACCCAAGTCGAAGATGCTGATGTGCGGTGGTCTGGGCGACCCTACGGTGCCACCGGCCGTGCACCAGCAAGTCGCAGCAGCTGACTTTGCGGCACGCGGGTTGACCAACGTGAGTTCGGTGGATGTGGATGCCTTTATTCAGGCAACGTACGGCGTATCTGGAAAAGCGCCAACCGACCCGACCACCGCAGCGTTTGCCACTTACTATGGCAACTACCATGGTGGCTACGAGCCTCCATTCTGCGCGGCTCAGGCGAAGGCCTTTTTTGATACGGTGAAGTAACTCTTTCAGTAAACCGGCACGTGGCGCCTGATGGTCTCCTTGACCTCAGGCGTCAGCGCAAACCCGTCGCCAAACCTGGCAGCCAGTTCGTCCGCACGTTTCACAAACGCGTCAACGCCCATGCCGTAGATGAACTGCATGGCGCCACCGGTCCAGGCCGGGAAGCCAATACCGAAGATAGAGCCAACGTTGGCGTCGTGCACGGTGGTCAGCACGTTCTCGCTCAGGCACCGCGCCGTCTCAACCGCTTGCCGGTACAGCAGGCGGTCTTTCATGTCGGTGATGTCCCATTTCACATCTGCTTTTTCGAACAAAGGCTTGAGTTGTGGCCACAGGCTCTTCTTCGTGCCTTTCTCCGCCGGGTAATCGTAAAAACCGCCGCCACCGGCCCGACCTGGGCGTTTGTGTTCTTTCACCATCTGCTCAATGAGCAACTGGCCTGGCGTCGCCACGTAAGCCTTGCCTTCAGCCTCGAAGTCTTTGCGGGTCTGGTCCATCACATGCACGCTTAAAGAAAGCGATGT
>JANOAP010000412.1:0-8432 GCA_031411175.1 Rhodoferax sp.
AGTGATTCTCTTATCAAATCCACCTGACAAAATGTTCGAATCCAGCACGTCCCGAATGGTCAATTCTTCTGTGGTGGGACCAAAAGACTTGAGTAGCATTGCTGAAAAATCACCGCTTGCGTTGAAGTTTCTCAAAAGCTCCATGCTGCACGGTGCGGACATGCCCCTGCCCGCTGCGCTGGCCCACGAGGCCGCAACCATCAGCTTGGTGTTCGACAGCGACGATGCGCACGAGGGATGTCAAGCATTTATTGAGAAAAGGGCCCCCGCATTTATTGGCCGATAACAAGTAGTACGTACTGTGCAACGGACTCAAAGGACAGTCGAAAACCTAGCCAAGCCACCAGACACTCAATTCAAACCCTCGTCCGGTACAAAAGTACAGATGCAGACGGATCCTCAATTAAAACTGACCTTTTCCCCAGGCACTCATTCACAAGTTGCTACTTAAAAATAGCAATTGAACTTACCCCGATCGCATTAATCAGTACGGCACTCGTTTCGGTCGCGTGAATTCGATAGGCTTTGGAATCACGTCAACGCCACATCCACCATCTGCCCCAGCCGCGCGCTGCTCGCCATGGCTTCCAGCGTTGCGGCATTGTCCAGGCTGGCTTGCGCAGCACGCTCTATGGCGGCAAAGTCTTGCGCGCGCACTACGGTGGCAAAGGCCTCTGCCGCAAAACGGAAGCCGCTGCCGGTGCCTGTGACGATCTCTTCAAACGGCACCGAGTTGGCAACGCCACGGCGCACGCGTAGCTGGCTGGGCAGATAACCGTAGGGGTTGACCGTGCCGGGGGCGGTGGTGTGGTTGAGGTACTCCGTCTCTATCGTGCCAGTGCTGCCCACAATCGTCGCGCGCCGGTGGTTGGCTGCGTCCATGGCGCATGAGAGCTGCGCACGGCGCCCGTCGGCGTAGTGCAATGTGGCCATCATGCTGATGTCAACGCCTGAATCGGCCCAGTTTGCATCGGCCATCACCTTGGCAGGCGCGCAGCCCATGGCGAGGCGGATGACGCTCAGGGCGTAGCTGCCCGCATCAAGCAAGGCACCGCCACCCAGCTCCGGTTTCATGCGGATGTTGTTCTGAGGGTTGCCCAGCGTGAAGCCAAAGCTGGCCTGCACTGACCGCACCGTGCCGATCGCTCCCGCGTGCAACAGGCCCACCATGGCACCGGTCTGTGGCTGAAAGTAATAGGGGTAAGCCTCCAGCAGCATGACCTTGTGCTTTCTGGCGGCATCAAACATGCTGCGGGCCTGCACGGTACCCAACGCCAGCGGCTTTTCGCACAGGATGTGCTTTCCCGACTGGGCCGCCTTGATGGCCCACTCTGCATGCATGCTGTTGGGAAGCGGCAAGTAGATGGCGTCCACTTCGGTGTCTGCCAGCAGGGCTTCATAGCTGCCGTGGCTACGCGCGATGCCTAAAAGTTTTGCAAACTCGGTCGCGGTTTCAAGTTTGCGGCTTGCTGCTGCGACCACGCGCACATGAGGGCTGCCGGTCACGTCGCGCACAAACTGTTTGGCAATGTTGGCGCAGCCGAGGATGCCGATGCGAAGGGGTGTTATTGACATTTTTGAGGAGACCATTTTGTTTACCCGTTAGAGATGATTGCATTCTGCACCAGCCGGTTGGCGAGGCAGGCCGATATGTGCGCCATCGCACAGTCCTAACGCCGCGAACTCTCTAACCTGCAGTTGTGGGTTTGTTACGGACCCGCACAACCCCAATCTATCCACCTCAAGGAATCATCATGAACAAGGACCAGGCCAAAGGCACACTTAAGAACGTCGTCGGCAAAGTACAGGCCGAGGCGGGGAAAATCGTTGGCAATACCGACCTCCAGGCTAAAGGATTGAAAAAGCAGGTCGCGGGCTTGGCGCAGAAAAGTCTGGGCAATGCAAAAGAAGTTGTGAAAGACACCAAAGAAGCGGTGAAGGCCGCCGTTCAGTCCCGCTAACGCCACGCTCACTGTCGTCCGATGGCCACCACCAATTCAGCCACCCAAGGCGTGGCTTTCAATCACATGTGCCCGCTGTGCAATAACGAGCTGCGCAGGACCTGGCGCCGCCCGGTTGACCGGTTCGCCAGCATTTTTCTGCCACTGCACCGCTACCGTTGCGGCAATTTTTCCTGCCAGTGGGAAGGCAACTTTCGCGTTCACTCCCAGGGCGCAAAGGGTACAGATATGCCAGCAACGGTGCACTTCGGTTCAAAGCCCGTATCGCACACGCTGCCCGCCCTGATCGCGTCTGGCACCGCTCTGGCCGCCGTGCTCGTGGTGATCCTGATTGGCAGCCTCCAGCAACCGCGCGAGGCGCGGGCTGACAGCACAGCAACGGGGCAGGACCGCGTGGCATCCACCAGCCTGGTGCCTACCGTGCACGGACAGGAGATTCCTGTCGGCCCGCGCCGCAGTCCGGGCACCAAGCTACCCTGAACACTCGACTGGATAAACCATGAACATGCACCTCAGCCTGACCCCCCTTATTTCGCTCATCGCCGGCATCCTGATCCTCGTGATGCCCAAGCTCTTGAACTTCATCGTGGCCATCTATCTCATCATCATCGGGCTGATAGGTCTGCTGGGTTCGAGCGGCATGGCACGCTTCTGAATTTGGCGTTCGCAACCCCGGCTTATCGAATTCAGGACTTCCTGCGGTTGGCCAACAGCCTGGACAGGCCGACCATCCACGGCAGCCTTGCCCCCACCATAGCGTTTGGTCAGGGCAAAAACTTCAATGGCAGCGGTACTTTGCAGGGTCTCAGTGCCACGATCTCTTCGCCGCACCCTCACTTTTCATGGCGTGCTGAAACCAGTTCACGTGTTATGGATGCAAGGTCCGCAACACCGCAAAGCGTCATCGACCTCACCAGTTCGTCACGCAGGATGCTCAGCACATGTGACACCCCTGCTTCGCCACCGACACATGCGCCATACAACGCCGGGCGACCTACAAGAACTGCAGTCGCACCAAGAGCCACCGCTTTTGCAATGTCAGAACCCCGCCGGATACCCCCATCAATCAATATTTCCAGACGTTCCCCCAAGGCACCGGAGATTTCTGGAAGCGCGCGCATTGTTGCAATCGCACCATCCAGTTGCCGACCGCCATGATTTGAAACGATGATGGCATTGCAACCGGCATCCGCAGCCAACAATGCATCGGCAACGCTCAGCACCCCTTTGAGAATCAGCTGTCCAGGCCATCGCTTGCGGATAGCCTTCAAGTCTTCCCAGTTGAACGTCGGATCAAACTCACGCCCTACAGAGGCCGCCGCATCAACGGGGAGCACGTCACCGCCGACCACCTCAGCTAAATTGGGAAGCGGTGGGATGCCATTGACAAGCATGTCCAGCGCCCAACGCGGCCGGGAGGCGAAGTCAATCAGGTTGCGAGCAGTGAACCGAAAAGGCATAGAAAAATCGTTTCGAAGATCCCTTTCGCGCTTTCCACCCACAGGCACATCGGCAGTAACAACCAGGGCTTCATAGCCTGCGGCCTTTGCGCGATCTACAAGCCGGAAGGATGCCTCTCTGTGCCGCAGTGCATAAAGCTGGAACCAGAGTTTTCCGCCCGCCGCTTCCGCGAGATGCTCAATGGAAGTGGTTGCAGTGGTTGAAAGGACATAGGGAATGCCAGCCACTCTGGCTGCCCGTGCAATGGCAATATCACCATCCCTGCGCCCAAACCCAACAGCGCCCATGGGTGCAATCGCTATGGGCAGGTTGGCACTTGAGCCCAGTATCGTCTGGCTTGTATCGACTGCGCCTTTTACGGACAGGATGCGTGGAACAAGGCATATGTCTTCGAAGGCGGTGCGGTTCGCGCGCATCGTGATCTCGTCCTCGGCACCACCCGAATAGAAATCAAAAATCGACCGTGGTAATTTCTTTCCAGCCAGCCGCGCCATGTCCTCGGTTGAGAAGACCCTGGAAAAAGAACTCAACATGCAGAACTGAAGCTTTAAGTAATCAACGTGGCACCTGACTCGCCAAACGGACGAGAACGCCAGCAGCATCCCGGTCCGTTTTAAGAAACAAAGTGAACTCTTGTGGAGTTGTCAATGCCGGTTCGACATATCGACCTTCCATCATCTCCAGCATCTTCGGATCCCGGAAGACAGCGTTGAAGTCGGCATTCAATCGGGCGACGACCGCAGGAGGTGTACCTGCTGGTGCAGCAATGCCCCACCACGGCCGGCTGGGAAAGCCACCGAGTCCAGCCTCCTGGACAGTTGGAACATTTGGCAAAGATTTGGAGCGTTTTTCAGAAGCGACAGCAATGGCTTTTAGCTGCCCCCCCTGCACCAGACCGATGAAATTGCCGAGACCCATTTGTGCCATCTGGATTTCACCTGATGTGACGGCATTGGCAATCGGACCGCCCCCCTTGTAGGGAACACCCACGATCTTTGTTTTCCACTCGCGGTTGAGCCAGGCCACAAATAATTCCTGCAAGGACCCTTCACCCAGAGTGCCCAAGTTGACACCGCTCGGGTGCTGCAGCGCGTAGGTCTTCAAGTCGGCAACGCTCTGGACGGGGAAGGCTGCAGGAACTACCAAACCTTCGGTCACAAAAAACAGACGTCCCACCGGCGCAAAGTCTTTGTCGGGGTCGTACGGAAGCTTGTCAAAAGTGTATGGGTTAAATGACATGATTGAGTGGTACACGGCGCAAATCGTGTAGCCGTCAGCAGGCGCTTTTGCACAGGCTTCTGCTCCCACAATGCCGCTCGCTCCAGGCCGGTTGTCAATGATCACTGGCTGCCCGAGCCGCTGCGACAGCAATGGAGCTGCCGCCCTCAACACGACGTCCGTCACGCTGCCAGCTGCAATGGGAACAAAAATACGGATCGGCTTGTTGGGAAACCCGGTTTGTGCCAACGCAAAAGTACTGGCAGCCAAAAGCAGGGTGACCGAGAGAGTCCGCAGAGCCCCGAGTGTGTATTTCATTTTGTCTCCAATTCCGTTGGTGTAACTTGTGTCTGTGCGAAAACCTAATGCAGCTTGCTGGTACCGCCCGCCTTGTCGCCGAGCAGGCCAATAATGCGGCCGAACTGAACGTCGTCTTCCTTCATGTACCGCTCAAAGTCTGCGCCGTAACGCCACCGGGTTGTAAAAGAATTTTCACGGGCCGCCGCTTGGAAGCCGGGGTCCATCTCGACTTTTTTCAACCCATCTATGAAGGCTTTGGTCAGCTCGGTCGAAAGTCCCTTGGGGGCGACCAGGCCGCGCCAATGCGCAACCGACCACTTGACGCCAATGGCCTCTTGTACCGTCGGAATATCGGGGAAGCCCGCATGCCGCAGGTCCTCCATGGTTGCCAGTGCTCTTGCTGCGCCCGCACGAAGTGGTCCACGGGCATCGGTCATCGTGATGGGTGCAACGATTGCGTTTCCCTCCAGCACATTCGCCAGACCCTGCTCACCGCTATAGGTCTCCAGCCATTCCACCCGGCTGTTGGTCACGCCTGCGGCGTTAAGAAGTCCGATCAAAGAGAATTTCCACACGCTGAAATCGGGACCACCAGAACCTCTAACCACATTGTGTTTGCAGTACTCGACGAATTGGGCAAGCGTCTGATAAGGCGCATCGTTGCGGACGATGATGGCAGATGACTCAACATAAGGAGCAGCCAGCGGCGTGTAGTCTTCGGGTGTCAATGCCGTGAGGCCCTCGTGCCAATGCATCATTCCAATTTCACCAGTGATAAGACCAATCGTCTTTCCGTCCGGCGCGGCAGATGCGATGGCAGTGTGACCCGTTACGGCACCGGTGAGGTTGTTGACATTGATAGGCTGGTTCAGGTACTTGGCGAGATACCTGGCAGCCAATCGCGCGCGTTGGTCGCTGCCCCCGCCTTGGACGTAAGGAACAATTAAATTGATGGGAGGTTGAGGCTCAGACATGAGATATTGAGAAGTTGCAGTGAATGTTCGAACAACGCCAGATAAACGGTCTTGCTACGATATTCGGCAACGAACGCAAAGTCCAATGGCAGCTTTTCATAGCCCCATTCCTCACGGTTATGGGACCAAGGAAAACCCTTGGTGCTCAAACTATGGCGATGTCAGGCGCTTTCTCAACGCCTCGCAAAACAGTTCAACTGCTGGTGATGTGCTGGCGTTTTTGCGGTACACCACACCACCCCTGAAACGCCAGAAGGAATCAGCAAAGGCAAGCTGACTAATGTGCAGCGTCTGGGCCCGCTCAAGCACCTGGTTGGATTGGGTAGCTACAAATTCACCCGTTTGCACCAGCGACAGCACCATCTCCAGTGACCCGGCTTCCACCGCAAAGCCGGGAGATTGCAGACCCCGCATGGCAAAGTAACGCTCCATGCGCTCAAGCACGGCGTAGTCATTGCGCTGCCCCACAAATTTGCATTCACTGAGCTGCCTGGCTGATACGGTGTCTGCAGCTGCGAGCGGATGGGTCTTGTGTGCGAGGATCACATGCGTACTCTCAATCAGGTATTCCTTTTTTAGATCCTCCTGGTCCGGAAAGTCCAAGGCCGCACACACGACATCCAATTCACCTTTGAGCAGCTGTGACATCAGCGTGTCCAGCACACCGGGAACTACGCGAACGTGAAGTTTTGAGTTTTTACGACTAAGGTCTGCAATGATCTGCGGCAACACCCATACGGACCACAAAGGTCCCGTGCCAATCGTCAGCGAGCCAATCCCGCCTTGCTGCAAGAGCTGAATTTCTGTCCTGGCCCTGTCAGACTCCAGTTTTATCAGCCTTGCCCTGTGCGCTAGTGCGATGCCGTAGGCGGTAGGGACCATACCCCCAGGAGTCCGGTCAAATAGCTGAACGCCCAATTCCTCTTCAAGCCTGCGCAGGCTTTTTGAAAGTGCTGGCTGGCTGATGCATAGGTGCTGAGCGGCAATGGTGAGCGTTCTGTGCTCCAGTGTCGCTAGGAAGCACCGCAAAAGATTGGCGCTCAACATGAGATCCGCAGACGGGCGCTGATGGGGTAATTGACTACTCGCCGCCATTCTTGTTTCCTCATCCGCCAAACACGCTCGCAATGCGCTTGCGGGTTAGCTTCTATTGGCGTGAATGTAGCTCAAATGACGGCTGCCAGACTTCGTCGTAGACATCGGCCTCATTGTGATCGGGTCGGTTCACCCGCCAGGGCGGATGCGATAGGGGCATGCAACACGATTGGCCGAAAATATCCAGCCAAAATAGGCACTTTACCCTCGTTTTTATTCAATAGTTTGCTATTAAATTAGAAGCGTCCAGTGGCAAACCCTGCGTCTTACCCTCTCAGACCACAGCCCGCGAATGCCGCTCCAGTGCCATACCGCCACCGTAACTCGTCACCTCGGGTGCCGTGCCACCCAGTTGTGCTCGAATTGCGCAGTATTTGAACTCGGGAATTTTGGCGAACGGGTCCAGCGCAGCGTTGGTCAGCTTGTTGATGGCCGCCTCGTAGTAGCAGAAGGGCACGAAGATCGCACCCTGCGGCGAGCTGTCGTCCGCACGGGCATACAACGCCACTTTGCCGCGTCGTGATTCGATGGTGATCACATCACCGGGCTGCGCGCCCATGGAGGCCAGATCCAGCGGGTGCACCAGTGCAATCGGGTCGGGCTCAATGGCGTCCAGCACGGTGGCCCGGCGCGTCATGCTGCCGGTGTGCCAGTGCTCCAGCTGGCGGCCCGTGATGAGCACCATGGGGTACTCGGTATCAGGTCGCTCGTTGGCGGGGATGATGTCGGCGGGTACAAAGCGGGCGCGCCCGGTTTCACGCGGGAAGTCGTCCACAAACACGACAGACTGGCCAGGGTCGCCTTCCTTCAGGCAGGGGTAAGTGACGGAGTGCTCGCGCTCCAGCCGCTCCCAGGTAATGCCACCAATGCTGGGCATGGTGTGGCGCATCTCGTCGAACACTTCAGACACGTGCTTGTAGTTCCAGCCGCAACCCAGCCGGTTGGCCATTTCCTGAATGATCCATAAGTCCTGCCTGGCATCGCCGGGCGGGTTGATGGCTTTGCGACCCATTTGCACCAGTCGATCGGTATTGGTAAAGCTGCCGTCTTTTTCGGGGAAGGCGCTGGCCGGCAAGATGACGTCGGCCAGGTAGGCTGTTTCGGTCAGGAAGATGTCTTGCACCACCAGATGGTCGAGTGCGGCCAGCGCTTCGCGGGCGTGGTTGGCATCGGGGTCCGACATGGCGGGGTTTTCACCCTGCACGTACATACCGCGAATGCCACCTTTTTTGATGGCGTGCATCACTTCGACCACGGTCAGGCCTACCTGATCGTCCAGCGTACCGGGTGTCAGGTGCCATGCTTTCTCGAAGCTGGCCCGCACGGCGGGGTTGGAGACGTGTTGGTAATCCGGGAGCATCATCGGGATCAGGCCTGCGTCAGACGCACCCTGGACGTTGTTCTGGCCACGCAGGGGGTGCAG